>JAENXO010000106.1 GCA_016649455.1 Gemmatimonadota bacterium
AGAGCCGCAACCTCGATCCCAGCACGAATCCGTGATCGATGTCCGGCGACTCCGAGCCGAGCCGGAAGCCACGCGAACGCTCCTGGCCGTGCGCGGTGACGCCGATGTGGACGGACTGCTGGATCGAGTCCTGGCGCTCGACGAGCGACGACGGGCGATCCTCGGAGAAGTCGAGGTTCTGAAGCAGCGCCGGAACGAATCGTCGCGCGAGATCGGAGACCGGAAACGAAGCGGGGAGTCCGCTGACGACCTGCTGGCGGAGATGAAGGCCGTTGCGGAGCAGGTCCGGGAACTCGACGCCGACCTCTCGTCCGTCGAGGCGGAGCTCGAGGCCTCGCTGTTGCAGATTCCGAATCCGCCCGATGAGCGAGTCCCGCCCGGCGGAGAGGGAGACTTCGAGGTCGTCCGTTCCTGGGGTGAGCCCCGGTCGCCGACTCCGGAAGATGAGCCGCACTGGGACATCGGCGAGCGACTCGGAGTGCTGGACCTCGAACGAGGCTCGAAGATCACGGGGTCCGGGTTCCCGGTCCTGTTCGGACCAGGGGCCCGTCTGAATCGCGCGCTGATCCAGTTCATGCTGAACCTCCACACCGAAGAGCACGGCTACATCGAGGTCGCGCCGCCGTTTCTCGTCAACCGCGACAGCCTGGTCGGCACCGGCCAGCTTCCGAAATTCGAAGAGGATCAGTACCGGACGGTGCCTGACGACCTGTTCCTGGTTCCGACCGCAGAGGTCCCGGTCACGAATCTGCACCGGGGCGAGATCCTGAACGCCTCCGACCTGCCGAAGGCATATGTGGCCTACACTCCCTGCTTCCGCCGGGAAGCGGGCGCTGCCGGCAGGGACACTCGAGGGCTGCTCCGGGTGCACCAGTTCGACAAGGTCGAGCTGGTCCGCTACACGCGACCGGATGATTCGGCGGATCAGCTCGAGCTGCTGACCACGCACGCGGAGTCGGTGTTGGAGCGACTCGAGCTGCCGTATCGGCGGATCCTGCTGCCTGCGGGTGATCTCGGATTCTCGAACGCGATCACCTACGATCTCGAAGTCTGGTCTCCGGGCGTGGACCGCTGGCTCGAAGTTTCGAGCTGTTCCTCCTACACGGACTTCCAGGCACGGCGCGCCAACATCCGGTTCAGGGACGATCGGTCGGGAAAGCCGGAATTCGTTCACACGCTCAACGGTTCGGGCGTGGCTCTGGCCCGCACACTGGTAGCCATCCTGGAAAACCGCCGGGAGTCGGATGGAAGTGTTTCGGTCCCGGATGTGCTCCGTCCATACACGGGATTCGATCGGCTCTCCCCGCCGTGATCGGGAGGATCTCTGCCGGGCGTCGGGCCGTCCCCCTCGCGATCTTCCTTCTGTTTGCCGCGGTTCTCATCTCATATCTCGTCTACAGCCGGCAGATCGCGCAGGAGCTGCGGCGTGACGCCTTGGTGTTCAGTCGGATCTACTTCCAGACCGTCCAGGCCGCGGTGTCTCCGGAGGGCTTCACGGCGGAGGGGGAGTTCGCCTTGCTCCAGGAGCTCTATGCTCTGGGGATTCCGGTGGTGCAGACCGACCTCGAAGGGAATCCGACTCTCAGCGTGAACCTCCCGTTCTCTGCGGATCTCGAGGTTCCGGCCGACAGGGAGCGTGTACGTGAGTACGTCGGCCAGCTGGATGCGTCGAATCCTTCGCACGTGGACGAGACCGCCGGGTTCATCGTGCACTACGGGGAACCGGCGTTTCTCCGGCGCCTGAAGTGGATTCCGTGGTTGCAGGCGGCTTTGCTTCTGGCGGTGGCGGGGATCGGTGCGTGGATCATCCGAACCAGCTACCAGGCGGAGCGGGAGCGGATCTGGTCCGGAATGGCCAGGGAGTCGGCGCATCAGATGGGAACTCCACTGAGTTCTCTCGTCGGGTGGCTGGAACTGCTGGAAGTGGACGCCGGCCAGGCTGGGTCCGGTCCAAGGCGCGATCCGGGCCTGCCCGGAGACGAAGTTGATGTGCGCGAAGAGATGCGGCACGACCTCCGTCGGCTGGAAAAGGTATCCCGACGCTTCGAGGCAATCGGGCGTGCACCCGAGCTGCGACCGGTGGACGTGCCGGAGATGCTCCGGAACCTGTCCCGATACTTCGCGGCGCGTCTGCCCTCGTTGGGTGGCCGGATCACTCTCGAGACGGAGTTGCCTCAGGTCGCTCCGAAAGTGCAGGGAGAGGAAACTCTGCTGGAGTGGGCGTTCGAGAACCTGGTCAAGAACGCGCTGGACTCGCTGGCGGGCCGGGAAGGCACGATCCGTATCGTCTACGGCGGAATTCGTGCCGGGCGGGCCGTGTATCGAGTCGAGGATGACGGCGACGGAGTTCCGGAACACCTGCGGAGTTCGCTGTTCGATGTCGGTGTGACTACGAAGCGGGGTGGGTGGGGGGTCGGATTGTCGCTTGCCCGACGCATCGTGGTCGAGGTGCACGGAGGGGTCATTCGTCTGGAGGAGTCGGACAACGGGGCAGTATTTACACTGGAACTGCCATTGGCTGAAGACCTGGCGTGAGCGGAATCTCCCTCAACCCGGAGCAACTGGCGGCGGTCGAGCATGGTGACGGACCCCTGCTCATTCTCGCGGGCGCGGGCTCTGGAAAGACCCGGGTCCTCACGTCGCGGGTCGCCCGGCTCGTGGCCGAGACCGGAGTCCCTCCCCGGCGAATCCTGGCAGTGACGTTCACCAACAAGGCGGCGGGCGTGATGCGCGACCGCATCGCCGAGCAGCTGGGCGAAGAGCCACGGGGACTCTGGGTCGGGACGTTCCACTCGATTTGCGCCCGCCTCCTGCGTAGAGAAGGTGACCGTCTCCCGAGGGGCGCACGCTTCACGATCTACGACGAGGATGATTCCCGGCGGGCGCTGAAACAGGCGATGGAGGAGGTGGACCTGGACCCGGCGCGTTGGGCGCCGAATGCGCTGCGCGCCAGGATTTCGGATGCCAAGAACGCTCTCGTGGGGCCCGACGAGTATGGCACGCAGGCGTTCGACCTGATGTCGCGTGCAGTGGCCAAGGTCTACCCGGCCTACGAAAAGGTCCTCGTACGCTCCAATGCATACGACTTCGACGACCTTCTCCTCCACACGGTGCGCCTGGTCGAAGATCACGAGGATGTCGGGGACCGGTACGCCGAACGTTTTCTTCATGTCCTGGTCGACGAATACCAGGACACGAATCACGCTCAGTACCGGATCGTCCGGCGATTTGCGCAGGGCCACGGCAACGTGTGCGTGGTCGGGGATGACGACCAGTCCATCTACGGCTGGAGGGGCGCAGACGTCCGTAACATCCTCGATTTCGAACGTGATTTCGCGGGCGCGGTCGTGGTGCGGCTCGAGGAAAACTACCGGTCCACTCCCGCGATCCTGGAAGTCGCGAACGAGGTGATCGCGAACAACCGGTCGCGCAAGGAGAAGCGCCTGCGTACGACGCGCCCCGCCGGCGAGCCTGTCACGTTGCGGCAGTTCACGGACGAGCGGGCGGAAGCGAGCTGGGTTGTAGGGCAGATCGAGCAGGGCGAGGGTGGCTATCGCCCCGATCAGGCCGTGATTCTGTACCGGACGAACGCGCAGTCCAGGCCGTTCGAGGACGCACTCCGCCGGGCCCGGCTTCCGTATCGCATCGTGGGCGGCGTCAGGTTCTACGAGCGGAGGGAGATCAAGGACGTCTTCGCGTACCTGCAGCTCGTGGTGAATCCAGCGGACGAGGCGGCGTTCGTCAGGGCAGTTTCCTGGCCACGCCGCGGCGTCGGATCGGTGACGCTCGAGCGATTGAGAGCCGATGCCATGGCCAGTGGCCGGTCACTTCTCGCCGCCGCGGAGACGGCGTCGGTCATTCCCGGGATTCCCCCGGCCGGAGCGAACGCCCTGCGCGACTTCGCGGCGGGGATTTCGGCGCTGTCGGAACTCTCCGCTGGAGCCGATACGGAGGAAGTGATTCGCGAGTGCATTCGAAGCTTCGGCCTCGTTCAGGCTCTCGAGCCGGAGGACGACGGCGCGGACCGGATCGCCAACCTGACGGAGTTGCTGGCGGCGGCTTCCGCGTTCGATTCGACCGAGGTCGAAGACGGGGTGGAGGATGCCAGCGAACTCGAGCTGTATCTGCAGTCCGCCGCGCTCCGAGCCGACATCGACGATTACAATGAGAAAGCGCCCGGGGTCACCCTGATGACCCTGCATAACGCGAAGGGGCTCGAGTTTCCCGTCGTGTTCGTCGTCGGGCTCGAGGATGGCCTGTTTCCGCTGTCCCGGGCGATGGAGACGATGGAGGAGCTGGAAGAGGAAAGGCGGCTGTTCTACGTCGGCGTGACCCGCGCCGAGGATCGGCTGTTCCTGACTCACGCGCAGCGGCGATGGCGCTACGGAAACGAGCAACGTTCGGCTCCGTCTCAGTTTCTCGCGGAACTTCCCGACGGACCCGTCCGTCGTCACTGGTCCGCCGCGAGTCGGCCCCGGGTCCGACGCACATCGCCGCTGCAGGACACCGACACGACGAAATGGAGCTGGAAGCGTCCGATTTCACGTCAGTCCGCCGCACCGAAGGATAGAGAAGTCAGCTATGATTTCGGTGATTCGCAGGAGGAACTGCTGATCCAGGCGGGAGCCAGGGTCGTCCACCCTGAGTTCGGCGAAGGTGAGATCGTCAGTGTCAGCGGCAGAGGGTCCGGAGTTAAGGCCGAGATCGACTTCGGTGACTCCGGAGTGCGCAAGGTAATGGTTGCCCACGCGGGTCTGCGGCCCGCCTGAGAGAGGAGCTGCACGTGCATGGATACTTCCGGGTTGGTCTGTTGTCGGCGGTCATCGCCGTCTCGGGCTGCGGTGTGAACGGGTCCGAGAGTCCGGACCGGATCCTGGTCGGAGGTTCGGTCTGGACGGGGGACGTGGACGCTCCGGCTGCGGAAGCCATCGCGATTGCGGGAGGGCGGATCATCGCCGTGGGAGGCAACGACGGAATTCGCGCGCTCGCGGGACCCGAGACGGATGTGGTCGAGCTCGACGGGCGATTCGCCATGCCCGGGTTCATAGATACGCACACGCACTTCCTCGACGGTGGTTTCCGTCTCTCGACCGTGGATCTCAGGGACGCCGCGACCCCGGACGAATTCGCGGGCCGCCTGGCGGAGCAGGCCGCGCAGCTTCCCCCTGGCACCTGGATACTCGGTGGTGACTGGGACCACGAAATGTGGGGAGGGGAACTGCCGGATCGCGCGTGGATCGATGACGTCACGCCCGAGCATCCCGTGTTCGTTACCCGGCTCGACTGGCACATGGCACTGGCGAACAGCAAGGCTCTCGAACTGGCCGGATTTGATCCGAACGCTCCGGACCCGGACGGTGGCGAGATCGTGCGGGATGGGACAGGGAGGCCTACCGGAGTATTCAAGGACGAGGCGATGGGGTTCCTGTATGCGGCGATTCCCGAGCCGACGGAAGTTGAGCAGGACTCGGCGCTGTCGGCGGCGATGCGATTCGCGGCCAGCCTCGGGGTTACGGGAGTCCACGACATGGGTACGTGGGATGGCCTGGCGACCTATGAGCGAGCGCACGGCAGGGGCGCCTTGACGCTCCGGGTCCGCGCCTTCGTTCCCCTGTCGACGGCGGAGCGACTCGCGGCATTTGTCGATGAACGTGAAGGAACCGGGGACGACGTGCTCAGCTGGGGTGGTCTGAAGGGGTTCGTGGATGGCTCGCTGGGATCGTCCACCGCTCTGTTCTTCGATCCATATCTCGATACGCCCGCCACGAGCGGTCTGACGGTGATCGGGATGGACGAGCTGGCGGACCGTGTGAGATCCGCCGACGCGGCCGGACTGCAGGTGGCGATTCACGCGATCGGCGATCGCGCCAATGCGGAGCTGCTCGACCTGTACGAGGACCTCGTACGCGAAAACGGAAAACGCGACCGGCGCTACCGGATCGAACATGCCCAGCACCTTCGGCCCGAGGATTACGGGCGGTTCGCCGAATTCGGGGTCATCCCGGCAATGCAGCCGTATCACGCGATCGATGACGGCCGGTGGGCCGAACGGAAGATCGGTCCCGAGAGAGCTGGTTCGACCTATGCCTTCCGCTCGCTCGAGGATGCCGGAGCACGGCTGGCTTTCGGTTCTGACTGGACTGTCGGTCCGCTGGATCCGCTACTCGGTGTCTACGCAGCCGTGACCCGACGGACCCAGGACGGCGCCCACCCGGATGGCTGGATTCCCGAACAGAAGATTATGCTCGACGAGGCGCTCAGGGCGTACACGCAAGACGCCGCCTGGGCCGGGTTCATGGACGATCGAGTGGGGGCTCTCAAGCCGGGCATGCTGGCCGACATCGTCGTACTGGACCGAAGCCCGTTCGATGTCGATCCGGGTGCGATAAAGGACCTCAAGGTCGAGATGACGATTCTCGGAGGCGAGACCGTGTTCGAGCGAGGTGACTGATCAGTCCCGATCGCCCGGCGGCGATCCGACCCCGGTTCCGGCCGGATCGAGCACGGCGTCCATGACGGGAGTGGGCGGGGGGATGATCGACGCCGACAGTGCGTGCTCCACCCGCCGGGCCGCCTCTGCGGAGGTGTCGCCGCGCAGGTCCCAGTAGGCGGAAGATCCGTGCGGGAGAGGGAAGTGGTGATCGGCCGTCTGGTCGATCGCCTCCAGGCTCTTCCACCCACCGGCGATAAGGACCCGTCGGCGGATCTGCTTGGCCTCGGTGAGGGCGGTGTCCCCGATCGGATCCTGTGAGGCCGCCCGAGATTCCTCGTCGTTGGCCAGGAAATCCGCCACGAGCTCGAAACTGTGCCTCAGGTACCTGGCGACCGTTGTCGGGTCGAGATCCCACCGGGAGTTGTCGACGACCGTATCCATGATCGCCTGCCAGCTCTCGTTTCCGTTGATCCGGATCATCCCCCTGAAGATCCTGCGGTTCGTGCTGAAGCTGAACAACGTGCTCGACAGCACGCGTCGGAAGAGCGCGTCGGTGGCCGAATGGTCGTGGCGAGTAACGATCCAGCGGGCGAGCTGGGAATGCTCGATCCCCACGTCCGTGTCCATCCGGTGCTCCCAGTACGAATGCCCGAGGCCCCGCGTGGACGAGGTCAGAAGCAGCATCCGGGGAACGTACGAGTTGTGCGCCAGCACATCGGCGGACAGGTGGCACAGATAGCCGAGCATGGCCGCCTGCAGACGCTCATCGGCGCCCGCCGCCCGGTGGATCTCGCGAGCTACGCCCCAGTTGTGGCAGTGCCGGCCGATCTGGGCGTACTTCTTTCCGAGCGAGATGTCCGCGGCGAGATTTCCGTAGAGGAAGTCGATCGGATACTGGGCGATCACCCCGGCGATATGAGGCGGGAAGAGGTTCAGCGACCGCAGCGCTTCCATTCCGATCTGGACATGCGTCGCCGGTCCCCATGCAAACGCGGCTTCGGGAAGCAGCAGGAGCAATGCCACCGCCAGCAGCGGCACTGCGAACGCCGGAATCCGGATCAACCGAGTCGCCGCCGGTCTCCACCGCGAAGCCACCGGTCCTTGTCCTTGCGTTTCCTGCTCTTCTTGCGGTCGCTCTGCCTGCGGTCTCGTCTCTTCTTCCTGTCACCCCGGCCGCCGATGGCGCGCAGGATCCCCGCGGTGGAGAGAAACGTGTCCTCCGCCTCTTCGATCGCCACCGTCACCAGCGCGTTGACCTCGGAAACCCGATCTTCCGTGACGTCGAGCATGCGCTCGACGGAGTCGGTGACGTGAACGATGGTTTCGTCGATCCGTTCGACACTGGCCAGCGCCGCATCAGAGATCTTCCCGAAGTCCAGCGCGGCTCCGTCGAGGCGCTCAAGGATCGGGAGCATCCGGTTCGTGACTGTATCCGTCAGGCGCTCGAACTCCGAGAAAGCCCGCAGGATGCGAGGAACGATGACGATCAACGAGATGATGAGTCCTGACCCGATCATGATCCACAGGACCAGGGAGGTGTGAACAAGAATGTCGTAAAAGGCCAAGGG
>JAENXO010000134.1 GCA_016649455.1 Gemmatimonadota bacterium
AGAAATCCGCCGGTGTGGCTGTGCTTCGAGGCGGCGACCTCCTCGGGCGTACCGGCCACGACGACATCGCCGCCGCCGACGCCGCCCTCGGGACCGAGATCCACCACCCAGTCCGCCGTCTTCACCACGTCCAGGTGATGCTCGACCACCAGCACCGTATTCCCCTTGTCCACCAGTCGGTGCAGGACCTCCAGCAGGATCCGGATATCCTCGAAGTGCAGGCCCGTGGTCGGCTCATCCAGGATGTACAGAGTCCGGCCGGTGCTCCGCTTCGCGAGCTCCGAGGCGAGCTTCACCCGCTGCGCCTCCCCGCCGGACAGTGTGGTGGCGGACTGGCCGAGCGTGATGTAGCCGAGGCCGACGTCGCACAGGGTCTGCAGCTTCGTACGCAGCGTGGGAATGGCATCGAAGAATTCGCGGGCCTCCGCCACGGTCATGTCGAGCACGTCCGCGATGCTCCTGCCCTTCCACAGGACCTCGAGCGTTTCCCGGTTGTAGCGCTTCCCGCGGCACACGTCGCACGGGACATACACATCCGGCAGGAAGTGCATCTCGATCTTCACCAGCCCGTCGCCGCGGCACGCCTCGCACCGACCACCCTTGACGTTGAAACTGAACCGGCCGGGGCGATACCCGCGGATTCTCGACTCCGGGAGCTTCGAGTACAGGTCGCGAATCGGTGTGAATACGCCGGTATACGTAGCCGGGTTTGAGCGCGGCGTCCGACCGATCGGGCTCTGGTCGACGTCGATCACCTTGTCGATCCGATCCAGGCCCTCGATTCCATCATGTGCACCGGGTACCGCCCGGGCCCGGTGCAGATCTCGCGCCAGCCGCCGGTACAGGATGTCCTCGACCAGCGTCGACTTCCCCGATCCGGACACGCCGGTCACGGCGATGAACGTGCCGAGCGGCAGCCGGACGTCGATCCCCTTCAGGTTGTGCTCGCGGGCGCCGCGGACCACGAGGTCTTCGCCCTCGCGTCCCTGCCGGCGAGTCTCGGGCACCGGAATCCACCGATCGCCGCGCAGGTAGGCCGCGGTGAGCGAATCGGTCGACGCGAGGAGATCCTCGACGCTGCCCGACACCAGCACCCGCCCGCCCCGACGACCGGCGCCCGGCCCCAGGTCGACCACGTGATCGGCCGACCGGACCGTCTCCTCGTCGTGCTCGACCACGAGGACCGTGTTTCCGAGGTCCCGCAGGCTCGCGAGCGTCCCGAGGAGCCGCCGGTTGTCCCGCGGGTGCAACCCGATGCTCGGCTCGTCGAGCACGTACAGCACGCCCACCAGGCGGCTTCCGATCTGCGTCGCAAGCCGGATTCGCTGTGCCTCGCCTCCAGCCAGCGTGTCCGCCGAGCGCCCGAGTGTCAGGTAGCCCAGTCCGACCCGGGTCATGAAGCCGAGTCGGTCGCACACCTCCTTCAGAATCGGCAGGGCGATGTCCGGGTCGAGGTGCGCCGAGCCCGGATCGTCTCGCAGACTCTCGAACACCTGGAGGACCTGTTCGACCGGCTCATGGATCAGGTCCGTCAGGCGGTGGTCCGCCACGGTGACCGCCCGACTTTCCGCGCGCAGGCGTCCTCCCTCGCACGAGGGGCAGACACGCGAAGTCATGTACTCGTGCAGCTGCCGGTGCAGTGTCTCGCTTTCGGTCTCGTGGTACTGACGGCGCACGTGCTCGAGCGCCCCCTCCCACTCCAGTTCGGGATCTCCCCTGAGAACCACCTCGCGCTGGTCGACCGTCAGGTCGCCCCACGAGGCGTTGAGCTCGAATCCATGCGATTCGGCCAGGGCGGGGAGCGTGACGCGGCGCAGGCGCCCGGTCGGACTTCCCCACGGCAGAATAACTCCCTCGAGGATGGAGATTCTCGCGTCTCCGAGCAGCAGATCGGGGTTCGGCTCGAGTCGGACGCCGAGACCGTCGCAGTCCGGGCAGGCGCCATACGGAGAGTTGAACGAGAACTGGCGCGGCTCGAGTTCGGCGATGTTGATCCCGCACGTCGCGCAGGCGTACCGCTCGCTGAACAGGTGAAGCTCACCTGCGTCGTCGGCTGCTCCGTCATGCGTCCGGACTTCGACCGTGCCCCCCGCCATGCGCAGAGCCGTCTCCACGGACTCCGCGATCCGGGCCCGTTCATCCGAGCGAGCCACCAGCCTGTCCACCACCACGGAGATGTCGTGGTTGGCGCGCCGATTCAGTTTCGGGGGATCGCTGAGTTCGACGAGCTCTCCATCCACCCGGGCCCGGACGAACCCCTCCTGCAGGGCCTCGTCGAACAGCTCCCGGAATTCGCCTTTCCGGCCCTGAACGAGCGGCGCGAGTATCTCCACCCGCGAGGCGTCCGGCCACGCGGCGATCTGCTCGGCGATCTGCGTCGCGGACTGCCGACGCACCGGTCGTCCGCACGATGGACAGTGAGGTGTGCCGACGCGGGCCCAGAGCAGCCTGAGGTAATCGTAGATCTCGGTGACCGTGCCGACGGTGCTGCGCGGATTGCGGCTCGAGCCCCGCTGCTCGATCGCGATCGCCGGAGACAGGCCTTCGATCCGGTCCACGTCCGGCTTTTCCATCACGCCCAGGAACTGGCGGGCGTACGCGGACAGTGACTCGACGTATCGGCGCTGACCCTCCGCGTAGATCGTATCGAACGCGAGCGAAGACTTCCCCGACCCGGACAGCCCGGTGATCACGGTGAGCGAATTGCGGGGAATCTCGACGTCGATATTTCGCAGATTGTGCTCGCGGGCGCCACGCACGACGATGCTGCCCGCTGGAGCTCCGCGGGTCACGGAATCTCCTCGCCGCGCCACAGATCCTCCAGGCTTTCCCGCGGCCGCACGACCTGCCAGGAACTCCCGTCCACCAGGACTTCCGGCGGCCGGGGACGGCTGTTGTAGTTGGAGGCCATCACGAAGCCGTAGGCCCCCGCATCACAGAGCTGGAGGAGGTCGCCCGGCTGCGTGCCGTGCAGGCGACGCCGCGTCCCGAGCACGTCTCCGGACTCACACGTCGGTCCCAGCACTTCGACCGTCGGATCGCCCGACAACTCCCCGTCGACCGGAACGATCGCGTGCTGTGCGCCATACAGGGCATGCCGGGCGAAATCCGTTTGTCCCGCATCGCAAACGACGGCCGGATAGTCCCGCCGGTGGCGCAGGTAGAGGACACGCGTGAGGAGCAGACCCGCCCTGGCGACGACCGAGCGTCCGGGCTCGAACCGGAGTTCAGCTCCAATCCCGGCGAGTCGCTCGGTCAGATTGCGGACGAGGTCCCGCGGTTCCGGATCCGCCCAGCTGGCGTAGTCGACCCCCAGCCCACCACCCACGTCCAGCTCGCGCACCGGCGCGCCATGCCCGTCCAGCACCCGGGTGAGCGACAGGAGCAGGTCGAGTGCCTGCTCGTAAGGTTCGACGGAATCGAGCCCGGACCCGAGGTGAAACGCGAGCGTGCGGGGAACGAGGTTCGGATCGGCGGACAGGCGTTGCCAGATCTCCGGTATCTGGTCGGGAGCGAAGCCGAACTTCGCGTCCGTCCGGCCCGTCTCGAGGGACGGGTGAGCCCCAGCCCTGATCCCCGGCCTCACGCGCAGCCCCACATTCACCGGCCCGTTCGTGCTCTCCGAGCCGTACGCCAGGGCCGCATCCACCTCGTGCGCCGATTGCAACACGATCATCCCGACGCCAAGCCGCATCCCGTCCCGCACGGCGTCGGCCGGCTTGGGGACACCCCCAAAAACGATTCGGCGCAGCGGAAAGCCCGCCTTCCGGGCTCGGGCCAGCTCCCCCGGGGTCGCTACCTCGATACCCACGCCGAACCGCTCGAGGCGGGCCAGCACCGCGAGATTCGTGTTGGCCTTGGCTGCGTAGCTGATACAGGCAGGGTCTCCCACCGCATCGATCCAGCGCCCGATCCCTGCGTCGATCGCTCGCGCATCGTACACGTACGCAGGCGTACCGACCTGCTCGGCAATCGAGTGGAGGGCTTCGGCGGAAATCGCCGCGGCATGCGGAAGGATCCTCTCCGAACGGGAGTCCGGAGACGGACGCCCCCTGGGGCTCGAGCCGCTCACGCGTTCCGCGGGACCAGGATGCGGCCGGCGAGAGGGTCGATCTCCGCCTCGATCGGAGTCACTCCGCGCGGCTCGCCATCTACCTGCGCGGCGACCGGCGGATCCGATTCGACAAGAACTTTCCGCGCCTGCAGGAAGATCATGCGATCGTCCCCCGTGTATCGCTTCAGCGCCACCTTCCACAACATCGCCGCCATGTCCGGGAGATGGCGGGGGGCGAACACGGCCACGTCGAGCAGACCGTCCTGGAACGATGTCTTCGGCGCCACCTGGACTTCCATCGGCAGCGAGCCGGCGCCGAGCAGCCCGGCATTCGCCAGCAGGACCATTACGGCCTGGACCTCGATCTCCTGGTCGTCAGCCACGATCCGGTACGAGATCGGTTTTGCGGTCACTACACTCTTCAGCCCGGCATAGAAATAGGCCAGAACTCCGAGGCGACTCTTCATCTCGGATGTGGTCTCGGCCATCACGCTCGCATCGAGGCCGGCTCCGGCGATCAGGGCAAACCGCTCGTCTCCGATCCGTCCCAGGTCGATCCTCTCCGTCGCACCCTCCACGGCAACCCGAACCGCCTCTTCGAGAGACAGGGGAATTCCGAAATTGAGTGCCAACTGATTGCCCGTCCCGAACGGGAGAATCCCAACCGGCGTCGTGGTGCCGGCCGTACCCCGCAGGGCCAGGGCGATGGTTCCGTCCCCGCCGGCGGCGACCACGGCCCGATACCCGCGCAGCGCGGCCGTTCGAACCACGGTCAGGGCCTCCTCGGGAGTGGAGGTCTCGATGATGTCGAACGGCACACCCCGGGCGGCCATGGCCCCGCCGATGCGACGCCGGAGGGCAGCGGGCTGTCCCCCCGCCGCCCTCGGGTTCACGAGCACCATGTAGCGCTCGGAATCGGGGGCCGGGAAATCAACCACGTGCGCAGACCTCTCCAAGCGCCTGTGTCTGGTTCGTCATTCGGCTCCAGTCCGCCGGTGTTCAGCTCGGGTCGATACCGGGTTCGGGCGGCGCAATTTAGCGATCTGCTCGGCGTCCCGGCAGTACCTGCCGAGCCCGGGAGCAGAGCCCCGTCAGAACTCCCATTCGCGAAACAGCATCACGCCCCAGGTCCGGGAGCTGTAGGTACCGAAGCTGTAGCCGTAGGAAGCGTACCGGTTGAACCTGTCTTCGGTCTTCAACTCCAGGCGCCAGGCCGGCAGAAAGGCCCAGTCGATCGTCATTCCGGGGAGCCGACCGCCGAGTGGCTGAGTGACTTTGACGAACAGATCGGGCGTCAGGTAGCGTCCGATCTCGACCTCGGTGCCGTACAACAGTCCTGTCGTACCTGAATTCAGTTCCCCTTCCGTCGCGCCGGACGACCGGATGTCCACGTAGTCGACGAGCCCGACACCGCCCACCAGCACCTGCGACACCTGGCTGCTCACCGACCCCAGGAGGCCCTCGCGAACCAGTGTCGTCGCGAAGTCTCCGCCCTGGTTCGACGCGCTGAAGCAGGCCGTGGAGAACAGCAGGTAGCAGATTCGATCCGACTCGGGCAGCGGTGGATCGCTGCTCGTGGTCATCGTCGGCGCGAGGGAGGACCCGCCCACGTGAACCTGGATCGTCACCCTCCCGATCTCTCCCTGGGTCCGGTATTCGGCGTCGATGTCCAGATTCGGATCCAGTCCCGGGGTTCCGACGAAGGTGATGTCGCCCCGCGCGATCTGGAGCTGGCGTGAATACAGACTCGAGAGCTCCGTCCCCGTGCCGGATACGTACCGGAACTTGCCCCGGGGAAGGGACAACGTGCCGACGGCAGTCAGTTCCCCCGCAGCCCGGTCCATCCGCACCTCGAGGTCGCCGCGAAGTTCCACGTCCAGGGCACTCGAGCGAAGCCAGAAGTCGGGTCCTACACTGAGGTCGGCATCCATCTTCAGATTCTGGAGGAACGGATTCTTCAGCCGACCGATCAGCCGCTCATCCCGCACCACGATGGTGTCGAGCAGCGCATACACGGATGGGTCCGTCAGGTCCACCACCCGCCGCTGACGCACGAAGCGCTCGGCGTCGACCCGGCCCCTCGAGACCTGGAATCGACCGCCGAGTTCAGGGCGACGATAACTCCCGGTCAGGGTTCCTTCCCCGTCGACCGTGGCTCGCATGCTCCGGCGATCGATCCCCAGGAACTGGTTCGCCTGGAACGTGAGGTCGAGAGGCATGTCGGTCAGATCCTGCACTCCGACATGGCCCTGTACCACGGCCGTACCACCGGCGGAGGAGCCCAGAGTCAGCGTGTCGATCCGGGCATTCGCACCCTCGAATACTAAGCCGCCAATCACGTCCTGCACGCGGATGCCGAGCGACGGAATCGTGGCGGCCGCCCCCCGGATCCTGGTCTCTCCGTCGAACCGGAGCTCCCCGGGGCGTCCCGTTACGCGAAAGCCACCGAGCGCAGTTCCCTCGACATCCTTCAGTGACTTCACCTGGAGCTCGATCGCCGTCAGCGGCATGTCGTCCACCGCCACGGTCAGATCGATCGGCTCGTCGAGCAGGCGCCGTTCGACCTCCCGGAGCGAGAGGTCCACCCTCAGGAACCCGTCGACCCTGGCGATCTCGGCATCGTTCGTGACCAGCGCCGAATTCACGGCGAGCCTCCGACCCGCGTAACTGAGGTCTGTCGTCAGCCGCTCATAGCCGATTCCGCGGATCGATGGGGTGTCGATCACGGCCTGCAGTTCGGTCAGCGGCGCGGCAGCGGTACCGCGAATCCGCAGGTCGATATCGATTCGTCCACGGAGGTCCCACGGGTTGCCCGGCGCTTCGAGGAAATTCTGCAGGTGCAGTCCCCTGGCCTGCAGGTCGAGCGCCGCCTGGCCGCTGTCCGGAATGGCGCCTTCGAGCGTGAGAAACGTCCCCTCGGCACCGACGAGTCGGACGCCTCTCGCCGTAAGTCCGGTCTCCCCGTACGTGATCACCGCCGTGTCGCTCAACACGAGTTCCCGGCCGGCTCCCATCATTCGAAGCCGGTTGAGTCGGAACGCCTTCTGTCGCTCCGTCCACAGAATCCCCGCGCTCACC
>JAENXO010000492.1 GCA_016649455.1 Gemmatimonadota bacterium
CATTGACCAGGCCTCGACGCAGCGCAGCCGGTACACCCGGTCCTCAACCAGATGAGGTTTGAGGAAGTCCTCCAGATCGTAGACGCCCGGCTTCCCGACTTCCCCCTCGATCGATATCGACCACGGCCGGGTCCGGAGCGACTTCGCATTGCGTGCCGGATCATCCTTTCCGACCCCGAACTCGTAGAAATTGTTGTACGTGGTCAAGTCCTCCCACGAGTTCAACGGCTCATCGAGCTCCGACCGCACCGATGCCCAGTCACGGTCCGGCGACGGACCGCCGGGGGCCTCCTGCGAATCCGAGGATCGGGTCGCGGCGCTCCCCTCCTCCGTGTCGCAGGCCGTCAGCAGACCGGGGACGAGCGCGCCCGCCACGGCGGCCTTCGCCGAGCGGCCGATGAAATGTCGGCGGTTCAGCCACGTGCTGTACGGAGTGATCTCGCTGTCACTCGGCTCCAGGATCCTCCGGATCCACACCATCCCTTCCTCCTCGTGCGGGTCTGGGAATGAAAACCGTTTCGGGGCGTGGAGGTTCCCGGGGCGGGATTCGGCGTCGAGCACAGCGAGACACTGAGCGTGCGACGCACGCGAAGAAGCGCCCGCGAGCGGACGAGAATCATGCTTGAGCCAGGAAAGATGAAAATGGCAGGGGCGGGATTCGGCGTCGAGCGCCAGCGAGACCCCGAGCACGCGCCAGCGCGCGAGGCACCCGCGACCTCCCGGATCTCGACTAGAATCCCGCGAGCGGTGCGGTGGGGGAGTGGCAGGGGCGGGATTCGAACCCGCGACCTAGGGCTTATGAGTCCCCCGCTCTGACCAACTGAGCTACCCTGCCGGGCGTTCCTGCTTCTGAGGGGCGGCCATTGTAGGAGCGACCCGGTCAGTCGTCAAGCGTCTCGCCGTCCGGCGACGGGGTCCGGAAGCGCACGAGCAATTCTCCGTCCCGGATCAGGCCGAATTTCTCCCGGGCCACCCGCTCGATCGCCGCCGGCATCGTGGTGAGACTGTCCCCGCGGTGAATGAGTGAATCCGTCCGTGCGATCAGACTGTCTATCCTCACGTTCGCCGCATTCCTCTGCGTACCCAGCTCCTGCATGTCGAACACGCTGTAAACCCCGCCGAACACCAGGTAGTAGGCCGTCCCCACCCAAAGGGCCACGACCAGTCCTCGGAACCCGATCCGATCGACGCGTTCAGACATATGCGCTCCGGCCCGGATAGGCTGCGGCTTCTCCGAGACGCTCCTCGATCCGCAGCAGACGATTGTACTTCGCGACACGCTCCGACCTGCATGCAGAACCGGTCTTGATCTGACCCGCACGGGTAGCGACCGCGAGATCGGCGATGAACGTATCCTCGGTCTCGCCGCTGCGGTGGGAGATCACGCTCGTATATCCGGCATCGGAGGCCATCCGGATCGCCTCGAGCGTCTCCGTCACGGTGCCGATCTGGTTCAGCTTGATCAGGATGGAATTCGCGATGCCTTCCTCGATTCCCCGGCTCAAACGCTCCACATTCGTTACAAACAGGTCATCACCGACGAGCTGAACCCGGTCGCCCATGCGCTCCGTGAGCAGACGCCAGCCGTCCCAGTCATCCTCGTCGAGCCCGTCCTCGATCGACACGATCGGATACGAGTCGATCCAGTCCGCGTACATCTCGACCAGTTCGGCGGATGACTTCCGGCCCTCGCCGGATCCGGCGAAGTCATACTCGCCGGTTTCCCTGTCGTACAATTCCGTCGCGGCGCAATCCAGGGCCAGGGCCACGTCTTCGCCGGGACGATAGCCCGCGGCCTCGATCGCCGCGAGGATCACGTCCACGGCCTCGCGGTTCGATCCCAGGTTGGGGGCCACGCCTCCCTCGTCTCCGACGGATGTGCTGTATCCCTCGGCGCTCAGCCGCTTCTTCAGCGCGTGAAACACCTCCGCGCCCGCCCGCAGTCCCTCGGCGAAGCTCGTGGCACCAATCGGAACGACCATGAACTCCTGGATATCGACGCTGTTGTCCGCGTGCGCGCCACCGTTGAGGATGTTCATCAGCGGCACCGGGAGCAACGTGCTGTTCTCCGAGCCGAGCTGCATGAACAGCGGCACTTCGCGTTCGGCGGCGACGGCGCGCGCGACCGCCATCGACACACCCAGAATCGCGTTCGCCCCCAGACGGGCCTTGTTCGGCGTCCCGTCGAGGTCGATCAGTCGCCGATCCACGGCCTCCTGGTCGGCGGCCTCGGTGCCACGCAGGGCCCCGGCGATCTCTCCATTGACGTTTGCCACGGCCTGCAGGACTCCCTTACCACCGTAGCGA
>JAENXO010000069.1 GCA_016649455.1 Gemmatimonadota bacterium
CCTGCCGCTGTCCTCCAACTTCGAGTGGCTTTCAAGCCCGGTCGCGATGGGCGCCCTGGCGATCGCCACTGTCCTCGAGGTCGGCACCTACTTCGTCCCCTGGCTGGACAACCTGATGGACACGGTCGCGGCTCCGGCGGCCGTCGCAGCCGGAACGGTCGCCGCAGTGTCGGTGCTCGGTGACTCGTCTCCGTTCCTCACCTGGGCCGTGGCGATCGTTGCGGGCGGCGGCACGGCCGGCGTGGTCCACGCCGGGACAGCCGGGGCGCGAGCCATCTCCAGTGCGACGACCGGTGGTGTGGCCAACCCGGCACTCGCGCTTGGAGAGCTCGTTGCGTCTGTCTCGATGACCGTCCTGTCGATCCTCGTCCCGGTAGCGGCGATACTCCTCGTGGCCTGGATGCTTTACTGGGCCACGAGCAGGTGGAGCAGGTGGAGGCGGGCGAAAGTGCTGGCCGGTTGACCGGTCAACACTTTCGCCGGAGGAGGCAGGCCAGCAGGGCGATCGGGAACATGAATCTACTCCACCGAATCGTCATGAGGGGTCATCCATGTCCAGGTGTCAGGTCTAGCTCTACTCCCGCCATTCAGTCTGACCGAATTGTGCAACGAGGCTGTGACTGCTACGGGTCCGTTGTGTAACGGTCGCCGAGGCCAGTCAGGCTGAAGTCAAGCGACCGCACGGACCCGCACCCGAAACCGAATCCGGAGGAAATCAAGTGGCGGAAACACCTTCGACGATGCTTCCGCTCGGCACCACGATGCCGGGCTTCTCCCTTACTGACGCAGTAAGCGGGGCAGAGGTGACCGACCAGGATTTCCAGGATCACGAGGCCCTGGTCGTGATGTTCATCTGCAACCACTGCCCGTTCGTGAAGCACGTGGTTGAAGAGCTCGGGCGGCTGGGTCGCGACTATCTCCGACAGGACGTCGGGATCGTGGCGATCAACTCGAACGACGTCAGGAACTATCCCCAGGACGGTCCCGAGCACATGAAGGCCCTGGCCGAACGGGAGGGCTGGGAATTTCCCTATCTGCTGGATGCGACTCAGCAGGTAGCCAGGGACTACCGCGCCGCGTGCACACCCGATTTCTTTGTGTTCGACAAAGAGCGAAAGCTGGTCTATCGGGGGCAGCTGGATGACAGTCGCCCGGGAAGCGGAAGGCCGGTCACAGGGAGGGATCTGCGGGCCGCGCTGGATGCGGTACTCGCCGGCGAAGCGGTGGCCGAGAGGCAGACCGCGAGCCTTGGATGTAACATCAAATGGGCGCCGGGGAATGCCCCGGAATACCATGGTTAGGAGGTGCTTCGCTTCCTACTTCTGAAACTGGAGCGCGAGCCCGTCCGGGGTCACGGCGCGGAGGACTCCGTTCCCCACCGTTCCTCTATAGGCCGGCGATCCCTGGCGCTCGGGCACGAAGGAGATCGAGTCAATGCTGAAGGTCCCCCACGAGCCGGTCTCGAGATACGTATCGTCCCCGTTCTTGTCACTCACTTCGAGGACCATGTCGTACGTGTTTCCGAGTAGAATCGACATCTGGCCCTGCCGGATGATGGTACCCAGGGCCTGGCTCACGGTGTAGGGAAGTGGGAGTCCGTTGACGGTTGTCAGAGTGTAATTGCCGACGGTGTCAGCGGGGCCGGTCGGACCGTTGTTGTCATCGCTGCAGGCGGTGAGTACGGCCAACACGCACAGACCCGTCAGCAGCGCAGGGCGAATTCTCTTCATGCCGTATACTCTGTGCCGGACGGACGCCGGGCAACCTCCCCAACTAGCGCCGGGTGCCCGAACTCTCGAGCGGATACCCGTCCCGAATCAACTCCACGATCCGGCTCGGGTTGACGGGAGCGGAGAACAGGTATCCCTGCGCGCTGCCGCACCCGATGCTCCTGAGAAACCGGAACTGGTCCCGCGTCTCGACTCCCTCGGCGATCACTTCCGCCTCGAGCGAGCGGGCGAGCTGGACGATTGTCCGGGCCACCGCCAGGTGGTCGCTGTCCTTGCTGCCGCTGACGAACGCCCGGTCGATCTTGATGGCGTCGATCGGCATGCTGTGAAGTAGCCGAAGCGACGAGAAGCCGGTTCCGAAGTCATCGATCGCGATGCCGAATCCCAGTTTCCGGATGGCTTCAAGGGACGCAGAGGCGGCTGCCGGATTCTGCATCAGCTCGGACTCAGGAATATCGAACCGGAACTGCTCGCAGCGAAGACCGTGTCGGCCGACGATGTCCTTCACCCGGCCCGCTGTCCGCTCGTGGAACAGCTGCCGGGCCGTGACGTTCAGGCCGATCGTCGGCACGGAGCGGGAGAGGGCCTTCTGCCAGGCTTTGACCTGCTCACAGGTTCGCTCCAGCAGCCACACACCGAGATCGTGTATCAGCGGTGACTGTGCCGCGATCGGGATGAACTGGTCCGGCGGGATCATGCCGTGCTCCGGGTGCCGCCAGCGCAGAAACGCCTCGATTCCGTCGATGCGTCCATCCTGCAGCGATACGATAGGCTGGTACTCCAGGAACAGCTGATCGTCTGCGAGCGCCTGGCCCAGCTCCACCTCGATTCTCCGACGGATTTCTTCTTCGTGCTGCGCAGCATCGTCGAATACGGCGACCGGGGTCTGGCTGATCTTAGATCTAGACAGCGCCGAAACGGCGTCTCGAATCGCGGATCTCGCCCGATCGTATGCCGGTCCTCCGAACACGATTCCGACCCTCACCCCGAGCTGCGTCTCGTTGGAGCCGGACCAGATCGGTCGCTGCAGTTCCTTCACGATGCGCTCTGAAATCCGGACCGCCTCGTCCAGGACGCGGATTTCCTCGAGCACCAGCACAAACGTCGCGTCATCAAAGTGGGCGACCGTGTCGGCGTTCCGGACCTGGGCGAGCAGGCGCCTGGACAGCGCGGTCGTGACGACGTCCAGTCCCTCCTGGCCCGATTCCACCACGACACGATCGAGTCCCTCGGCCGAGACAGCGAGGACGGCGAACAGGTTCTTCGGCGATCGCTGTCGCCGGCGAATCGCCTGGTCGATCCGGTCCTCGAGAACTGCCCGGCGCGGGAGCTCGGTGCGCGGATCGTACAGGGCTTCTTCCGGCCGAGGGCTGATCGGCGGTTCCGGTTGTGCAGCGGCGGACGCCACATCCGCCGTCTCTGGCTCCGGAGCCTCGTCCGACGTTGTACGCACCACCCGGGTATCCGTGGGAAGGCGTGAGCGATACGCCCGGATCTGGACCTCGGCCTCGAGTTCGGACAGCTCGATTTCGAGCTTCTCGATCTTCGACTCCCGTGACTCGATCTGGACGGCCAGCATCTCGAGCTCGGCCGTCTGGCGGCGCGTGTGCTGCGCTGCGGCCCTGACCGCCTGCCGCATCCTGTCCTGACCGGCGACCTGCTCGAGCTGGCTGACCAGGAGTCCGAACACGAGGAGAAGATCGTCGGATTCCGTCAGCGCCCGGTCGGTGAAGAGCTGGAGCGAGGCCGCCGGTTTGCCCTCGGCCCGGACGTCGAGATAGACGACGGATGACATGCCGGCCTTCCGGGCCGCGCCCTCGACCGGGTCGACGGTCGCGCCGGCGAGCCGCATGTGTCGACACCCGGTGTCGCCGGCCCGGTCGGCGGACAGCGGCGGCTCGGAATCGATTGCTCTGCGCACCGGGTCCGAGCGTCGGTCGGGGAGGGAAGAACACCAGAGCTCGGTCGAGTCCCGGTCGTGCTGATCCGGTGTTCCGGTATGGATCTGCGCGCGTCCAAACACGACTGGCGAGGTCTCGCACACGGCCTCGAGCGCCTGCTCCAGGGCCGCGGCGACCGAATCCGCGTTGCGCGGAATGGCCGCAATCGAATCGATCAGGGCCGTTACCTCGAGTCGATCGTCCTGTTTGGGCACGTTCGGATTCTCTCCGGGTTGCAGTTCGTCCCACAGACGTCGCGTTTTGCCAACGCCCCATCTCTTCCGAGATGGCTGAGTATCCCGCAAGTCCTCCGCCTGACCACCGGATCCGGCCTGAATTTCCGCTCCGGATCCCGGGAGCGCCGGCCGCTGCGTCTGTCGCTCCGGTCCTACTCAGGTCGGAGCGCCCAACTCAGGTGCAAGACGGAAGCCACCCTCGCCCGCAGGACCTGGCCGCTTCGGGTGGTCGGCGTGAACATCGTGCACATGTCGCACCGAAACAGACCAGGTCAGAGGATGGTCTGCCTGATTCGGCGCGGAAGTCCGCGTAATTACGGACGGCATGCTTCGCGCGTGTCTGCTGGCGGAGCTCAACGAATGGAGGCCCGTCATGCGATCACGAAAGTATGGACTCGGTGTCTCGCTGTTGCTGATTTCAGGTTGTGGGGGCCAACAGATCACGATCGAACCGGCGCCCGGCGTCTACGACACGGGAAGGGCCTCCGCGAGCACTGATGTGCCGACCGACGCGAAGGCGGCGACCTCCAACTCGAATGCCAGCACCGCCGCTCGTCTCGGGATACCTCCCGGACACCTCCCGGACCCGGGTGAGTGCCGGGTCTGGATTCCGGGTGAGGCGCCCGGCAAGCAGAAGAATAACGCACAGGGAGACTGCTCCTGGGTCGCGACACAGGTGCCCGCCGGCGGGTGGCTCGTCTGGCGCCCAGGAACCGACCGGAAAGAAGTGGTCGTCAGGGAATACGGCTCCAACTCCGTCATGCGCTGGACCCGGATCTACGACATCGTGACCGGGGCGCTGCTGCACGAGGAATCCCACGACGGCTGACACGCCGCCGCGACGTGCTGCCGGCCCAGCTACTCCAGGGCGGAGCGCAGGGCTGCGAGGTGGATGTCGATCCGGGCCTCGAGGTCAGGGGGGATCGGCATGCCGCGCTCGGCGCACCGCTCAGCGACGAGGGAATCCACATCCAGGATCCAGCTGCCGAGTTCCGGTGCGGGGTGAGGAGAACCCGTCCCACCAGTCTCGCCAGCGTCTCGCGCCAGGCTCGCCCGGCGCCAGGCCCGTAGTACCTCGCGGTACTGTCGAGCGCGCTCGACAAATCGACCCGGCGTGTCAGCAGGCTCGAGAAAGCTGCGGCAGCTGAGCGGCCGATCCTGGTGGACCTCGCATCCTTCGTCTTCGCTGTGGAACACACAGGTGCCGTCTTCCTTCACATTCAGAATCGCCGAGCCTACCGCCATGTACCGGTGCAGCAACTCGCCGGTCGTGATCCCGAGACCGCTGGCGATCCGCGCCGTCTCGTACGGGGTGAGCGGAATCCGGTTGCCCGGACATTGCGGTCCGCATCCAGCACCCGTCTCCGCCGCCCGTCGCCGATACTCGTCCATGAAGTCAGTCATTACGAATCCGACTCCAGCTGCAGGTTCGCCCGCATGGCGGTCGGTTCCTCCGGCGTCGCGTTCTTCACGTAGCGGTCCAGCCATTCCTGCTGCTCCCACAGCATGTGGAGCAGGGACTCACGGGATCGATACCCGTGGCTCTCGTACGGGAGGACGACGAGTCGAGCCGTGGCACCAAGGCCCTTGAGGGCCGCGAAGTACCGCCTGCTCTGCATCGGGAACGTGCCCGAGTTGTTGTCCATTTCCCCGTGAATCAACAGGATCGGTTCGTCCACCTTGTCCGCGTGCATGAACGGCGACATTGCGTAGTAGATCTCGGGGGCTTCCCAGTAAGTTCGCTCCTCGGCCTGGAACCCGAACGGGGTCAGCGTCCTGTTGTATGCTCCGCTACGTGCGATTCCGGCCGCGAACATGTCTGAGTGCGCGAGCAGATTCGCGGTCATGAACGCACCGTAGCTATGCCCGCCGATCGCCATCCGGTGCCGGTCACCGACCCCGCGTCGGACCATCTCGTCTACCGCCGCCTGCGCACCTGAGACGAGCTGCTCGATGTAGGTGTCGTTCGGCTCCACGTCCCCCTCACCGATGATCGGGAGTGACGGATCGTCGAGCACGGCGTACCCGACGAGCGTCCACAGGTAGGCGGACCAGGCCGACGCGCGCACGAAGCGATACGGAGAGTCCGTGACCTGGCCGGCAGCGTCCGCACTCTTGTACTCAGTCGGATAGGCCCACATCAGGACGGGCAGCGGTCCGTCCTCGGGTTCCCAGCCGGGGGGCAGATACAGCGTGCCCGTGAGGTCGACTCCGTCCGCTCGCTGATACCGGACGAGTTCCTTGCGGATGTCTTTCAACTGCGGAGCCGGGTGCGGAAAGTCCGTGACCTGTGTCAGCTCACCCGAGTCGAGGTTTCGCACAAAGTAGTTGGGGGGATCCTCGGGGCTCTCGCGACGCGTGAGCAGGGAAGTACCCTGTTCACCGAGTACGCTCACCGGGCTCTCGAACCACGGGGCCTCTGACCGAAACAGCCGTGTCGTCTCGCCGGTCGCGAGATCGTATCGGTCGAGGAACGGTCGGTCTCCCTCAGGGGACGCTCCCTGACCGATCAGGAGGATCGAGCTGCCGTCCGCCGTGCGTCGGATCACGCCGCGCCCGAATTCGTTCGTACGCGTATCCGGGCTGCCGGGATCGGAGTACCGGTCTTCGTACGACCGCTCGATCATCAGGATCGGTTCGGCCGATGTGTCGCCGGGTGTCAGCCGCCACACCCTGAGCTGACGGGTCTTCCACCACGACTCGTACACCAGGGCCAGGTCTGCGTCTCCCCACTGGAGTCCCGCGTAGCGCAGGCCGAGCGTCGCCAGCTCCTCAGCCGCTCCGTCGAAAGGCGCGTCGAGAACGAACACCTTGTCGCGCACATCCGCCTCGTTGCGCGCGTCACCTCCGTCCTGCGCCTCCGCCCACACGAGCGTGGCGGGAGCATCGGCCCGCCAGTTGAACGACCGCGGGCCCGTGGCCACACTGCCGAACGCCATCGGGATTTCTTCCTGCAGGGGAAGGTCGGCAACCAGGTGAACCAGCGCCCCATCGCGGTCCAGGATCTCCACCCGCTGGGGGAACCGATTTCCGGGGACTTGATACGAATAGGGCCGGTGTACCCATTCGACGAGCAGGTAGCGGCCGTCCGGAGACGGACTGAAATCCCACGCGATCCCCGGGTCGGCGAGGGGCGTGACGTCGCCGTCGAGTCCGATTCGAGCGAGTTGGACGGTCAGATAGTAGTCGAACAGAGATTCGTCGAACGGGCTCTGGAGCAGGTCCTGGTACGTTCGGGCGGGAGCCTCCCGACCCGCCGACTCTTCGATCACCGGTCCGGCCGGAACGGACGGCGCGAGGGGTTCTGCCTCGCGGCCCTCCGGAACGAACGCCGCGGCCAGGGTCCGGGAGTCGAGCCAGGTCGGGGCGTTTCCGGCCGTCAGACTCAGCCGCCGATCCGTCAGGCGGCGCGCCCGGGCAGCATTCACGTCGAGCACCCACAGCTCCAGCGCATCGCTCGTGGCGTGGGTGAACGAAACGTGATTTCCGTCGGGAGACCAGCGAATATTTTCGATACTCGGACTGCCGGGCAGACCAGAAACGTCCACGCTGGCCGCGCCCGCGACCGTCATGATCCGGAGTTCGGTGGCGCCGCTCGTGCGGCTGCGACCGTCGACGGCCGGCTTGATCCGCAACCCGGCAAGCTTGAGCTCCCGCTCAGCGAGTTCCGTGATCGGGGGGTAGCTCGGATACTGGATCAGCAGCATCCGGGTCTCGTCCGGCGACAGCGAGACTCCGGGCGTCGGAGCGGCGTCGACGACCTTCACGACTGCCGGGTCCGGGGTGCGGTACACGGCCGCGTCCTGGGCTACGAGTGGGGTGGTGCCCAGGAGCAGGGCGGTAGCGAAAGCGAGGACGAGAGTCGGTCGGAACAGGGAGCGCATGGATCTTCTCCAGGTGCGGTCTGGTTCGGGCTGTGACGACAGGACAACAGAATAGCATCCCGAGGCCCGCGAACGAAGCGGCTGCCGACCACCGGGAGGGAAGCCGAACGGCAGGGTGCTGATGCAACGAGGGCCACCCTGTCGGGCGGCCCTCGCTGGTCCGGAATAGGTGGCGTGGAGGCAAGACAAGAAACGAGGGTGGCGGCCCCCACCACACGCCCTCATCTCACCTCACACGCCACGTTCGAATTCTACGTTAAGTCCGCGGCCGTACGCCACCGCGCCACGCTCAGTCACGTTGCCAAGATCGCATCACTCGACCGGAATGAAGATAGGACTTTAGTCGTATATGCCAAACTGCAGTGGTTGCCCCTGCCTGGCGCCGGTCGGGATGGGTGTCCGTGGCCACGTGGCCAGCCGTCCGTTGTCGGGTTCCACACGGGTCTATGTCGGGCCGGCCGCAGTGGTTATTGTGCCCGTTCCCCGGTCCCCGGCGAAAGCTGATCTGGCCTGATACTGGAGCGAAATCGGTCGTGATGATGAACTCGAACTCGACCGGAAAAGCGATCAGTATCGTCCTCTGGATCCTGGCTTTCCTGCTGATGCTGGGAGCGGGCGTATATCAGCGGCTCACCGGTCCGACGCACCCGATGCGTGGAAGCATCGAGGTGGCCGGCGAGTCGGTCACCTACCGGCTGGTCCGAGCCGCGTGGACCGACGAGCAGGCGCGAATCGAGCTCCCCGCTGTTCCGGGCGTGGAAGGAGGGGTCGTTTCCTGGCGCCGCTATCCGACCCGGGAAGTGTGGAGCGAACAGCCGCTTGCGCGTGATAGAGAGAACTGGATCGCCAGGCTTCCGATTCAGCCGGCCGCGGGGAAGCTCGAATACTCGATTGATCTGTCCGTCGAGGGCAGTGATGTCAGGCTTCCGGAAGCCGAGCGGGGAAACGCGATCCTCAGGTATCGCGATCCGGTGCCCCTGGGGGTGCTGATCCCGCACATTTTCTTCATGTTTTTCGCAGTCCTGATCGCCTGGCGCGCGGGGCTCGCCGCGCTGGTTCATCCGTTCGGGCTGCGTCGGCTCGCCTGGTGGGCACTCGGCCTGTTCACGGTCGGTGGCATGATCCTCGGTCCGATAGTGCAGAACTACGCGTTCGGAGAGTACTGGACGGGGATTCCATTCGGCTGGGATCTTACCGACAACAAGACGCTCGTGATGTGGCTCGCCTGGCTCGTCGCAGCGCTCGTCCTCGAGCGGGTCGCGCGACGAGACGCGGGGGGCACGGTCGCGTCGGATCGCTCGGGCGGCGGTGTCCGGGCGCTCGTACTCGTGGCGTCGGTCGTCACCGTATTCGTCTACCTGATTCCGCACAGCGTCCAGGGGAGCGAGCTGGACTACGATGCGATCGACCGGGGAGTACCGGCGGAGGAGGCGATCGGGATCGGC
>JAENXO010000370.1 GCA_016649455.1 Gemmatimonadota bacterium
GTCGGCTTTCGCACCAGCACACAACTCCGGATGGATGCGGGTTTTCTCGCCGCGAGCACTTCCAGCAGGTACGCCAGCGTCCTGCCCGTGTCGAGGATGTCCTCGACCAGCAGGATATGTCTACCCTCGATCGAAACGCGGGTATCCATGATCAGGCGCACCCCGGCCTGCCGTGTGTCGCGCTCATAGCTGGACAGGGCGATGAAATCTACACGACGGTCGATGGAAAGAGCCCGGGAGAGGTCGGCGACGAAGATATAGGAACCACGCAGTACGCCGAGGAGGAGGATCTCCCCGGCATCGGCGTAGTCCTGGTCGATCTGGTGCGCCAACTCCATGACGCGGGAGCGGATCCGGTCCTCCGGAATCAGCTCCCGAATCCCTGCCGGCATCACCATCCGCGATTTGGGATCGGGCTCAATGGAACGCGTATCCGAAACCGATCGACGTGAACAGGTCGTTCTGGACTTTGGCGTCCTCAAACGGCTCGGGATCGAACTGTGAGACCAGGTCCCGGACATCCAGGCGCAGGAACCACGATTTGGACAGAATCAGGTGAGCTCCGGCCCCGATTGCGAGCACGGGCTTGGTGGAGCTCTCCACGCTGAACGGTTCCCCATCTCCGAGATCGATCGCGCTGGACCCGAGCGACTTGATGCCGCCCCCGAGCAGGAAGTAGGGGCGCAGAATCGCCTTGTTGCCACCGAGATTCGGTCGGTACATGGCTGTCAACACGCCGTACCAGTAATCGACGTTGCCGAGCTTCAATTCCCTGGGAAACGACCCTGCGTCCTCCACCAGGAAGATCGTCATTTCTGGCTGAGCGTAGCCGCCGAACGCCCCGATCCCGAACCCGCCGGAAAACCAGTAGTCGAGGCCCAGCGCATAGCTGACAGCGGTCGTGAACTCGGCCTTCAGCGTGTCACCCTGGTTGGCCAGGGTGGACAGCGGCGTCAGCACGCCGAGATAGGCGGCAATCTCGAACCCGGATCCCTGCTGCCCGAGATCGTCGGCCGGGTTCGCCGCCCCGGTGGTCCATGTCTCGGACTCCTGGGCCAGCGCGACGCGGGGCGTCACCGCCTGGAAGACGCAGATGACGAGCCCGAACAGGGCTGCGGCCAGAAAACGCCTGAGGTACGCGATCGATCGATCGGTGTTCATCGGGTATTCCTTCGCTCCGGCGTGTTAGCGTTTACGGCTGTATGCCGCGCCATTGCCACCACTCCCCGCGTCCTTCGGCTCATCCTGCCCGACGAGCGCGACTTCGCGGAAGTTTCAGCCTCGGTGCCGGCCGCGAAAGACCCGGAGAGGATTCTGACGTACTCAGGACGCCGGGGACGAGAGCCCGATGTCCGATTACGGCGTGATCTTCCAGAATCCGATGCCGCCGGCCTGCTTTCCCATTTCAACACGCGCGACGCCCTCACCGCTGGCGACGTCGATCACATCGACCGTTCCCGGCTCTCCCCCGACGCCTTCCACGGAGACGAAGGCGTACCGGGAATCCGGGCTGATCACTACGCCGTGCGGCAGACGGCGCGTTGTCGCCACCACCTTCGAATCTCCGGTTGCCAGGTCAAAGACCCCGATGGCCTGGTCGCCCTTGAAGGTGACGACCAGACTCAGCCCGTCGGGGCTGACCGCCAGGTTGTAGGGACCCTTCCCGGTGGGCAATCGCCGCCGCACGCTTCCGTCAGCGAGGTCCAGCTCGAGAACCTCCGCGTTCTTGTTGCACGCGACGTAGACCACCTCCCCCTCCGGCGCAGCCTCCACCCATGTCGGCCCGCACCGAGCGTCCTCGTGACGCTGGTGCCCGGCGCCCTGCATCGACGCCACCGTCGGCGCGTCTGCCGGGTGATCTGAAAGCAATGCTTCACGGCCCGGTGCCAGTCCGAATCGTCGGCTCACCAACAGAGTGCGAGCGTCGATCTCGACCAGCTGGTCGTCCATCATGCAGACCGAGTAGACCTTCGTCCCGTCCGGGCTGAGTCGTGCCCCGTGCGGCATCGTGCAGGTCTCGATCTGTGTCAACTCGAGCATCGATCCGGTCTCGATCACCGAGATCGAACTCGGTACATGGTCACCGTGCAGGTTGAAATTCGCCACGAACAACAGCCCTGCCGGGTCGACCGCCATCGTCGCCGGAAACAGCCCCGCCGTGACCCGTCCGACCCGCTCGTTCGTCCCGGTCGAATACGCGACGACCTCGCCGTACGGCAGACCATGCGCGATCGAAACGTACCAGCGCGATCCGTCCGGGTGAACCGCGATCCCATGCGGCCCGTCGATGTCCGTCGGGTACGACCCGACAGGGATCGTCTGTTCCACTTTCGCCCCACCCGGCCCGAATCGGATCAGCGCGACCTCGTCCTCTGACTCGGCCGCCACGTACATCCAGTAGTCCACCTCGGGCGGCCGACTGGTTCCGGCCTGCTGCGCCGCGACCGGGAGGGCGCCGGGACCGACCATGCTCAACGCGACGAGCGCGGCAGTGGTCCCCACCATCGAATTGACTGCCGATCTCACGGGACCAGCTCCCGGACCGGATCTACCCGGACCGCCCACAGGCCCGAATTGAATTCACTGAAGAACAGGTTGCCCTTGTGCGGTTGGGGGCCCCAGGTCATCGGCGAGTTGGCGACGAATCCTTCGGCGTCCCAGGCCCGGTAGACTGCGATCTCGCGGCCCTGGCGGTACAGGTCGCCCATCAGGTCACCCGAGATGTCCACCACCCGCAGACCTCCGTTGTAGTAGGCCACGTAGAGTCGGTCTCCCTCGACCCAGAAGTTGTGCGTTCCCGCTTCCGGTACCTGGTATCGGGCCACCTCGACCGGGTTCTCCGGGTCTGTGAAGTCGATGAAGTGGAGGTAGCCTTCCGTCACACACGGCCTGTCGGGGTCCGAGCACTCGGGCATGATCTCGTCTCCCGCGATCACGTAGAACTTTCCCGTGGACTCGCTGCGAAACGGAAATGCTGCGTGATTGCCGCCCGATGGGTATGCGTAGCTTCCGATCTTCACCGGGTTGGACACGGATCCCCCCGCGACTCCGTTTCCGACATCCACCATCACCACTCCATCAGACCAGTTGGAGGAGTAGGCGATTCCATCTTCCACCCAGACGTCGTGAATCGAGTGCCCGGGCGTGTCGAGCTCGAAGCTCCCGACCTTCGTGGGATTCGACGGATCACGGATGTCGAGAATGTCGTAGCGCTGGCCCGCACTCAGCGCGAAGACGTGCCCATCCGA
>JAENXO010000127.1 GCA_016649455.1 Gemmatimonadota bacterium
CCAGAACGCCGAACAGATGCTGGCGCCGGTAGTGCTCGAAAGGCTGCGCCGGGCAGAGGCCAGTGATGAAGTGGTGAACGTGCTCACGGCCGACGACTTCGGCCCGGGCGCCGCCACGCGGAGCTCGGATGAAGGGCGACTGACCTGGCACTACACGGCCGGACAGGTACGGGACGTGGCGTTCTCCATCACACGTGAATCCCTGTGGGACGCGGCCCGAACGCCGGTCGGAGACCTGGACGGGGACGGCGACACGGACTACACGCGGGTGGACGCGCTGTATCGCGCCTCGGCCACATCCTGGGTAGAAGCGGCCTCGTACGCTCAGCACTCCATCGCATTCCTGTCCGAGTACCTGGACTTTCCGTATCCGTGGTCGCACATGACCGCCGTCGAGGGACAGAACATCATCGGTGGCGGCATGGAGTACCCGATGATGACGCTGATCGGGGCGTATGAGGGCATGCCGACTTCGGTGCTGTATGGCACGATCGCGCATGAGTTCGGGCACATGTGGTTCCCGATGATCGTCAACTCGGACGAGATCCGGTGGGCGTGGATGGACGAGGGAACCACCGTGTTCAATACGACGCAGGCGTCGGGTGACTTCTATCCCGAAACCGACCCCGAGTTCAACCAGATCCGCCAGTACGTCGGCGCGGCGAACGCGGGCTACGACGCCACGATGATGAGGTGGACGGACTGGGAGTATCCGACCACGTGGGGCGTGGCGGCCTATCCGAAGCCGGCCGCGGCCATGTTGGCCCTGCGTGAGATCATGGGGGAGGCGGCGTTCCTCGAGGCGTTCCGCGGCTACGTCGACACCTGGGCGTTCAAGCACCCGAAACCCGAGGACTTCTTCAACTCGTTCGAGACCGCGGCCGGGCGCGACCTGGGCTGGTTCTGGCGCAGCTGGTACTTCGAGCAGTGGATGCTGGACCATGCGATCGGCGGAGTGGAAACATCGGGCTCGGAAACCACGATCACGATCGACGACCTGGGTGAGTTGCCGATGCCGGCGAGAGTGGCCGTCGAACGGGCCGACGGATCCGTCGAGCAGCTCGAGGTCCCGGTCGAGACCTGGCTGGAGGGCTCACGCTCCGCCGTGCTCCGGGTAGCTTCATCCCCGGCCGTGACCCGCGTGACGCTCGATCCGCAGCAGCGATCACCTGACCGCGACCGCTCGAACGACACGTGGAGAGCCCCCGCGGGAAATGAATAGACGACCCGGAAGACCAGGGCCGGGGGCCTGTGCCCTCGGCCACCGGAATCAACCGCCGGAGCCGGGCTCCGTTGCCTCGAGCACGGGGAGCGCCGCCCGGCCCGTCGCCCCCATACCCGCCTTGAGGTCCGAGGCAGTTCCGGCCAGTCTCAGCCTGCGGAGCGACCCGGGCACCGCGTCCGGGCCGCGGAGCCGGACTCTCAGATAGTCGCCGGTGAGGCCTGAACTCCGGGTCTCGACCGCCACCAGCGCAGCGCCGCCGATCCGCGACGCCGCGTACTCCGTTCCCTTCCGTACTCCGATCTCCCGCAGCTCGCGGGCCCGGGCCGCCGCCGTCGCGACATCCACCCGATCCGGCAGCGTCGCCGCATGCGTGCCAGCGCGCGGGGACCAGGGGAACACGTGGAGGTAGGTGAACGGAAGCTCCTCGATCAACTCCCTGGTCGCGGCCTGGTCCTCAGGAGTCTCACCCGGGAAGCCGGCAATGACGTCCGCCCCGAGCCCCAGCGGCGAGACGCGCCCTGCGATCTCGAGCACCCGGCTCCGGTACTGCTCCCGCGAATGCCAGCGCCGCATGCTGCGCAGCACCGGGTCGCTGCCGCTCTGCAGCGGCACGTGCAGGTGCGGCGCCAGGGCTCCGTCGGATTCGACAAGCAGGTCCACGAGTGCGTCATCGATCTCGGTGGCTTCGATCGAACCGAGACGGAAGCGGACGCCGGGCAGGCTTTCCAGCAGCAGCGCCGCGAGCCCGGACAGGGTGTGACCCGTTCCGAGATCGTGCCCGTAGTGGCCGATGTGGATTCCGGTCAGCACGAGTTCTGAGTGCGCCTTGGCCTGGATCCGCGCCTCGGCGACGATCTCCTGCGGGTCTCGCGACCGGCTGTCCCCGCGAGCCAGTCGGGTCGCACAGAACGAGCATTTCCGGTCACAGCCGTCCTGGATCTTCAGCCACCCGCGCGTGCCCCGGCGATTCGAACGCAGGAGCGCACCGCCGATCGCCTCCTCGTGGGTGGAGATCAGCGCCGATTCCGGGGCGACGGCCAGCGCCACGGCTACCGGGTCGTGCCCTTCCACTACGCCGTCGACCTGCTCCATCGCCTCGTACTCGGAGGCCCGCAGAGCCGACGAGCAACCGACCACCACGACGCGAAGACCCGGGTGCCGGCGACCCAGCCGGCGCACGAGGCGCATCGCTTCCCGATCGGCCTCCTCGGTCACCGTGCAGCTGTTCAGGACCGCGGTGTCGGCCTGTGCGACATCGTCCACCGTCACGGCCCCGCGGCTCTCCAACTCCTGCCGCATACGCTCAGTGTCGTACTGATTCGCCTTGCAGCCGAAGGTGTGAAACCACACCGCCCCGCCGGGGTCGGATGTTTCCTGCAGGTGTCGTTCGCTCGTCATCGAGGGATGGTCGGTCCGTCAGCGGCGTTGCGCAACGTGGAACGTCGCGTCAACCATTGGCGGTCCGTCGGTATCAAATCGTTTGCATGAACACGGGGACCGCATTGGCCGAATCGCGACACGACGATCCACGCGGGTCGTCCGACGAGCGGGAAGATGTCCGCCGCGCCACGGCCGGTGACATGGAAGCGTTCGAGCGACTGTACCGGACGCACGTGGCGCGAATCCACGGTCTCACGCGCCGGATGCTGGGCGAGGAGTGGGCGGACGAGTTAACGCAGGACGTGTTCGTGAGAGCCTGGACGAAGCTGGACACGTTTCGCGGAGACTCGGCATTCGGAACCTGGTTGCACAGAGTGGCGGTCAACCTGGTGCTGGCACGCAGGAAGGAACTCAGTCGAAGCCATGACCGGTTCATTGGAGACGGAGAGGCAGTTGTCCAGCAGGCGACGGGAAGGATGGACCGCCCCGCGATACGGCTCGAACTCGAAGCGGCGGTGACGAAACTGCCGGACGGAGCGAGACAGGTGTTCGTACTGCACGACGTAGAAGGATACAGACACCGGGAAATCGCCGAGTTGCTGGGAGTTACGACGGGAACGACGAAGGCGCAGTTGCACAGAGCGAGAATGATCCTGCGGCAGTACGTGAGCCGCTGAATATGATGAGGAATGAGACGATGAACGACGACCGGTTCCAGAGACTCTCGGATTACCTGGACGGCGGGCTTTCCCCGGCCGACCGGGCCGAGCTGGAGCGCGACCTCGAAGCGGATGAAGAGCTTCGGACCGTGCTGGCCGAACTTCGTTCCGTGAAGCAGGCGGGTGAATCGGTCATCGACCTGGCACCCGACACGGACCTGTGGCCCGCCATTGCTCAGCGGATCGAGGCTGACCGCGTGGTCGACCTTTCCTCCGCTCGCAGTGCCCGGCGGACGTTCACATTCACGATTCCGCAGTTCGCGGCGGCGATGATCGGGGCCCTGTTGATGGGAAGTGGAGCCCTGTGGGTGGCGCGTTCGCTGACTCCGGATGCTTCACCCGATGCGGTACCGACGGCAGCGGCGCCAGTCGATGAGCTCGACGCTGGAGATATCCGGCTCGCGGCGACCGGGGCGGTTCGTAACCCCTCGGCGAAGTCGGACCTGGCGATCGCGGCCCTCGAGCAGAGGCTCGCCGAAGGAGAGTCGGTCCTCGACTCGTCCACGGTCCGCATCATCGAACAAAGCCTCGCGAAGATCGACCGGGCCATCGAAAGCGCGACGGTCGCGCTCAATGCTGACCCGGGCAACATGTGGTTGAATCGGCATCTGGCCGATTCCAAAGCTCGCAAGCTCAGACTTCTGGAGAAGGCTGCCTTGCTTTCGGCAGTCCGGACCTGAAGTAGAACGGAAAGGAATTAACGATGATTGCGCACCTTTCGGCAGTTCTGCTCGCCGCCCTCGCGGTGGCCCCGCAGCAGCAGACCGACACGACTCTGGCCGTCGCGGCCGATGGTCGCCTGGAGATCCAGAACGTGATGGAAGGGTCGGTGACGATCCGCACGTGGAACCAGGCTCAGGCCCGGATCGTCGCCAGCTACGACGGTGACAACGCCGTCGAGGTCCGCTATTCGGCGCCCACGCTTTCCGTGCGGGTCCGACCGGAGCGGCTCTCGGATGAAGCCATGGAGTTCGAGATCACCATCCCCAACCGAATGTCGGTCGCGGCGAATGGGATCGAGATGGAGTTCGACGCCGAGGGAATCGGCGGGAACATCTCGATCAACACAGTCGATGGCAGCATCGCGGTCGTTGGCGGAAAAGGGAACATCACCCTCAATTCCGTCGAGGGCGGCGTGACGGTTGACGGGGCGGAAGGCAACATCTCCCTGGTCTCGGTGGACGGCGATGTAACCGTCTCCCGGTCCTCGGGTGTGATCTCGGTGCAGAACGTGGACGGTGACATCACCCTCGACGGGATCACTTCGGACAACATCGAGGTGAACACCGTGGACGGCGATCTCACCTACCGGGGCACGATCCACGATGACGGGCGTTATTTCCTGTCGACACACGATGGAGACATCACCGTCACCGTGCCGGATGGGACCAACGCCCGGGTATCTGTCTCGACGTTCAGCGGCGACATGGAAGCCGACTTCCCGGTCACCCTGTCGGGAGACATAGACCAACGCAGCTTCTCGTTCACGATCGGGACGGGTAAGGCGCTGCTCGAAATCTCTACTTTCGACGGCATGATTCAACTGGAACGGCCATAGTCGTCACGAACGAGGAGGAGGGGACACGATGCGAACCTGGATGACAACCGTCGCACTGGCCTGCGCGGCCACGGTCTGCCTGCCGGCGGCCGGCATGGCGCAGGACTTCGAGTGGAACGGACGGATAGACCGCGGCGATCGGATCGAGATCAAGGGTATCAACGGCGAGATCAATGCCTCCTACACGTCGGGCTCCGAGGTCCGCGTCAGCGCGACCAAGGAGGCCAAGAAGAGCGATCCGAAGGATGTGCGGATCGAGGTCGTGGAGCATTCCGGCGGCGTTACGATCTGCGCCGTGTATCCCGATGTCGACGGAAAGAAGAACGAGTGCAAGCCTGGTGACGACGGCCGCCTGAGCTCGAGCGACAACGATGTGGCCGTCCATTTCACGGTCCAGGTACCGGCCGGCGTGGTCCTCGAGGCAAAAACGGTGAACGGCGGTGTGGATGCGGGTGGGCTGCAGAGTGATGTGATCGCCACCACCGTGAACGGCGGGATCAAGGTGTCCACCAGCGGCCTGGCCAGGGCCAATACGGTGAACGGCTCGATCCAGGCGTCGATGGGCCGCGCCGACTGGACCGGCGACCTCGATTTTGAGACCGTCAACGGAAGCATCACGGTAGCTATGCCGGCAGACGTCGGCGCCCGGGTACGGGCCAGCACGGTGAACGGCGGCATGGAATCGGACTTCCCGCTGACGATCCAGGGAAAGTTCTCGAATCGGAAGATGGAAGGGACGATCGGTGGAGGTGGACGGGACCTGAACCTGGAGACCGTCAACGGATCGATCCGACTCAAGAAGTCCGGCTGAGCGGAAGCCTGCCGGAGGGTCCGAATCGGACCCGGTAATCCGAGGAAGGCGGCCGAACGGGAGTCAGCTCCCGTCGGCCGTTTTCTGTTACGGTTCTTGCTTGCCCGTCTTGTTCTTCCCCTTCTTGCCCTTCTTGCTCTTCCCTTTCTTGCCTTTCTTCCCTTCGTCGTCCTGTCCGGGCTCGACTGGACGGAAGGTCCCGTCTTCGAGCTCCTGCAGCAGGGTAAGCGCGTTCGCCTCGATCTCCCGGATCGTCCCCCGCAGGGCCTTGAGCTGCTTCTTGCCAATCCCCTCATACAGGCGGTCCCGTACCTGGATGGCACGGGGCGCACGCTCGACGACGAACGCGCGGCCGGAAGGGGTGATCCTCACACATGCCCGGCGCCGGTCGTCGGGATCTGATTCTCTGACTACGAAGCCGCGCTGCTCCAGACCGGCGAGAATTCTCGAGGTGTTGGGGCGGTCCCGGAACAGCGCCTCCCCGATCTCAGTCTGCGACTGCCCGTCGCGCGCCAGGAGTCGCGACAGAACCAGCCACATTTCGGGCGTGATTCCGGTCTGGGAGGTGTCGACGACCTTGAGAAACAGGACGCGAAGCAGACGTGCCGTTCGCTGGACGAGGTAAGCGGGAGCATCGTCGGACCGGCGCTCCCGGACGATTCCTGTGCCGGGTCCGTCCGGCTGTGAACCCTCGACCATTGTTGCCCTCCGATGGAGTGCGTTGCCCACGCAACTACACTGTGTGAGAGGCGACGCGGAAGGTCAAGAGTCAACGCCCGGCAGCCGGCCCGACTTCAGGGTAGAAGTGCCGCCAGGCGTTCCGGTGTGTCGCGGAATCTGGGCAGCGACTCGATCGAGCCGCCCCAGTCGTTCAACAGTTCCCGATACGCCGAGAGCGAGACAGCATCACTGCCGAGCGCTTCGTACACCCGGCCCTTTGCGTACAGGATCACGTGGTAGTCGACTGGAAGCACCCGGTCGGCGTCCGTGACCTGGACCCGCTCGGCTGCCTCGATCACGTTCCGGGCTTCCTCCAGACGTCCCAGCTCGAGCAGGGTCCACGCCGAGCGATACCGACCGAGCCGGGTTCCACCCCACGTGCTGTCGCTCACCCATTGGACCGCCATGCTGCCCTCGAGTCCGTCAGCCCGGATATCCGCACGATCCTCGCTGTTTCCGATCCGTTCGACCTCGTTGTACGCCTCTACGGCCCTGTCGAATCTGCCTTCCCACGCCCACGCGTCTCCGGTCAGCAGAATCGCCTGCGCGCGCACCCCGGGATCCGGGCTCTCACGCCACGGCTCGAGGGTGCTCCTGGCACCCGCCGGGTCTCCGTGTCTCAGGTAGGAGGTCGAGAGCCGGCTCATCGCCCGGTGGTCGGACGGATCGAGCTGCAGGGCGGCTCGGTACTGCGCGCGCGCCGCCTCGAGCCGATTCATGCTCTCGTAAACGCGCCCCGATTCCAGCCGGGCGCGCGACGGGTCGTTAACTACCGTTACATAGTGCTCCAGCGCCTCGTCCGCCGCCTCCTCGTCACCCTGCACGACGGCGACGTGGGCGAGCCCCGACCACGCCCGTGCCTGCTCCGGGTCCATGC
>JAENXO010000485.1 GCA_016649455.1 Gemmatimonadota bacterium
CCCGACATTCCGGACCCGTTGTTCCCGGATGACGCCCCGGATCAGCCCCCCGAGGATCGGCCGGACCGGGACGCGCTGGAGGAAGTCTCCCGTCGCGTGCTGGCGGAACAGCATCACGGGGCGCGCGAGCTGTTCTCGGACCGGACAGGGTCCGGAAGCTTGAACCTCGGCCCGGCGCTGAGTCCGGATGGAAGCCAGATCGTCTTCCTGTCGGAGAAGGACCTGTTCGCGATCGAGATGTTCCTGGCGGACGCCGAGACCGGCAAAATCATCCGTCGGATCACCAAGAACGCGACCGACCCGCATTTCGAGAGCCTCCAGTTCATCAATTCATCGGGAGCCTGGAGCTACGACGGGAGCATGTTCGCTTTCGGATCGATCGTCAGCGGGGATGCAGCGCTGACGGTCCTCGACCCCCAGAACGGGAATATGATCGTCGAGCACCGGTATCCGGAGCTCGGCGAGATCTACACGCCGACTTTCTCACCCGACGGACGGAGGGTCGCGTTCGCTGCGAGCGTGGGTGGGTACACGGACCTGTTCGTGACCGATCTCGAGACCGGTGATCTGCGACGTCTGACGCACGACCTGTATACGGATCTGCAGCCGGCGTGGTCTCCCGATGGGGCCGTGATCGCGTTCGTCACCGGCCGGTTCTCCACCGACCTTCAGACCCTGGCGTTCGGCAACTACCGGCTCGCGGTGATCGATCCCGATTCGGGAGAGATCCAGGCGTTGCCCGTGTTCGGGCGGGGCAAGCACATCAATCCGCAGTGGTCCAGGGACGGACAGGCACTGTTCTTCGTGACCGATGTGAGCGGGATCAGCAATGTGTATCGGTACGACTTCCGCGGTGGGAACCTGTCACAGATCACCGATCTGATCACGGGTGTCAGCGGAATCACCGCCACGAGCCCGGCGATCTCGACGGCATCCCGGGCGGACCGACTCGTGTACACGGCATTCGAAGCCGGCGACTACAACCTGTACGTCGTCGACCAGCAGCCGCAGCTCGCAGGAATCCCGATCGACGGAACGATCGAGGGAGTCAGCCCCGCCATGCTGCCGCCGCAGGACCGGCCACCCGGCCTGATTTCGGTCATGCTGGACGAGCCGGAGCTCGGACTGCAGGACACACTGACGTTCACCGGTGCGGAGTACGGCGCCGGACTCAAGCTTGACTACGTCAGCCAGCCGCAGATCGGTGCGGGAGTGGACCGGTACGGTGCGTTCTTCGCCGGTGGCATTTCGCTTTACTTCAGCGACATGCTCGGGAACCGCAACTTGAGCACGATCCTGAACGTCAATACGGCATACGGCGACTTCCTGAAGAGCTCCGCGCTGATCGTGGCGTACGAAAATCGACGCACGCGATGGAACTGGTTCGTCGAGGGTGGCCAGATCCCGTACGTCAACGTGGGATACGAGGCAGCGGGCATCGAAGGCGGCGCCTACGTCGAGCAGGAGCGCCGGCTGTGGCAGATCAGTCGCCAGCTGATCACGGGTGTGGCGTATCCATTCAGTCGGGCAAGCCGGTTCGAAGTTTCAGGTGGGTATCAGAATCTCGACTTCTCCGATGAACGACGGATCAGCACCTACGACAGAATCACGGGGGAGTTGATCGACCAGGTCACCATCGATCTCGATTCGCCGAATTCGTTGAACCAGGGGCTGTTCACCACGGCGCTCGTGTACGACAACACGATCTTCGGGGGAACAGGGCCGATCCTCGGGCAGCGGTACCGGATCGAGATCTCTCCCCGGGTCGGGGACCTGAACTACTACGGCTTCCTGTTCGATTTTCGGAAGTACTTCATGCCGGCACGGCCGTTCACGTTCGCGACCCGCGTGATGACCTACGGCCGCTACGGCAGCGACGCCGAGGCACGGTGGTCCGACGTCGACCCCGATGCGCCCATCGGTTGGGCCAACAGAAATGTGCTGGCGGAGTTGTATCTCGGGATGCCGAGCCTGGTCCGGGGCTACAACAGCGGCTCGTTCAATAGCGCCGAGTGCGATTTCGCCGCCGGGGTGGGTGTACAGGGCTGCCCCGTCTACGACCAGCTGTTCGGCAGCCGGGTCGCCGTGGCGAACTTCGAGTTCCGCATTCCGTTGATCGGATTCTTCGGTGTGATTCCATCGCCAGGACTGCCGCCGATGGAAATCGCGCCGTTCTTCGACGCCGGAATCGCGTGGAACAAGGCGAACGATCCGTCCTTCTCCTGCGGATCCGATGAGATCGCCGGTTTCGACTGCCGGGAGATCGTGACCAGCTACGGGATCGCGGCCCGCCTGAACTTGCTCGGATTCCTGATCATGGAGCTGGATTTCGTGCATC
>JAENXO010000411.1 GCA_016649455.1 Gemmatimonadota bacterium
TCGAGTAACGGATATGCGAATCATACTTTACGGGGCGGTACTGCTCCTGGTGGCACACCTGCTCGGTGCCGCTCAGGGCCTCCCGTTCGAGCCCGTTCCGGCGGGAGTCGAACCGTCCTCTCCTGCAGCGAGGGATTGAGGTTCAGGATGCGGGGGACGGGACAGTGGCGGGGTCAATTGGGACATATTGATACGCAGCTATCCGACCTGGAGACAGGTACACGGAGGAAAGTCGCAGTTCTCAGCGCCGCCCGTTCGCGTCCTTCATGATCCGGTGCGCGGCGAGGTATCCCGGGTTGCCGGTCACTCCACCTCCGGGATGAGTCCCCGCTCCGCACAGGTACAGGCCTTCGATTGGTGTCCGGTAGCGGGCCCAGCCCGCCACGGGCCGCGCGAAGAAGAACTGGTCCAGGGTCATCTCGCCCTGGAACACGCTGCCCTCCTGGAGGCCCCATTTCTGTTCCATGCCGGCCGGCGTGAGAACGTGCCGCGCCTCGACCGAACCCGGCAGGTTGGGCGCATAACGGCCCAGCGTCTCGACGACCGTGTCCGCGAGCGCCTCGGCAGCTGCCGCATCCCACATACCATCCCGCAGGTGGTACGGCGCGTACTGCACCAGCACCGACATACCGTGCTTCCCCTCCGGGGCCAGATCCGGCTCCGTCACCGTGGGGATCACCGCTTCGAGGTAGGGTGCCTCCGAGACCCGGCCGTATTTGGCCGCGTCCGATGCCCGTTCTACGTACTCCAGGCTGGGGCTGATCGAGATGGCGCCGCCCAGGTGCCGTCCCGATTCCTGCAGGCCGTCGAATCGGGGCAACTCACCGAGAGCCAGGTGTACTTTGGCGGTCGCCCCCCGGTAGCGAACCGCCTCGAGCGCCCGAACGAACTCGGGGTCGAGCGCCGCCGGATCCGACAGGCCCAACAGGGTCACGCCCGGACCGGCTCCCGAGACCACGATCCGCGCGGAGATCTCTGTTCCGGCTTCCAGCGCGACGCCCGCGGCCCTTCCCTCTTTCTGCAGGATGTGCTTCACCCTGCTTTCCAGCTGAATCTCGGCCCCTGCGGCCCGGGCCGCCGAGGCCAGGGCCTCGCTCAGGCGCCCGACTCCCCCGCGCGGACGGAGGAGCGCCACGGGGCTTCCGGATCCGGATTCCGCCGCCCTGCGAAACAGGTTGAAGGCCGTTCCGGTGGCCATCGGCCCGTGAAATCCTCCCTGCACGGACACGCCGGCCAGGACTCCTCGGAGCGGCTCCGACTCGAACCACTCGTCCAGGAGCTCGAGACACGACATCGGAAGGACTCGGATCACCTCTTCCATCTCGCTCCGGCCCAGCTTCCGAAGGCCGAGACCGAGTCGCCCGAGAGCGAACAGGTCCGACCGGGACGGTTCGGGAATCTCGGGTGGCTCGATCGAAAACAGTGACGACAGGAATCCTGCCACCATCTTCGTGAAGCCGTTGTACTCGCCCCACCGTTCTGCGTCGGTCGTCGAAAAGGCGCGGATCGAGTCGGCCGAGGCGGACGCCGACTCTCCCAGCAGGAGATGCCGGCCGTCCGAGAGGGGGACGAACACCCCCGGATCGGACCGCACCAGCTCCAGCCCGTGCGCGGCGAGGCCCAGGTCCCGTGAGATGGCCGGGTGCAGCCGAGCGGAGCGGTGAGCGCCGGTGTCGAACCTGAAACCCGGGAACAGCTCTTCGGTGGATGCTCCGCCCCCGACTCTATCCCGCTGTTCGAGGACGAGGACGCTCAGCCCCGCTCGAGCGAGGTAGGCGCTGGTCACGAGCCCGTTGTGTCCCGCACCGATCACGATGGCATCGAACGAGAGGCTCATCTGGCTCCGCCCTTCAGGATCTCCAGGGCCGCCAGCCGCCCGGGTCCACCGCAGATCCCTCCTCCGGGGTGCGTCCCCGATCCGCACAGGTAGAACCCACGGATCGGCGTCCGGTAGTCGGCCCACCTCGGGGCCGGCCTCAGGAAGAACAGCTGCTGGAGGGATAGCTCGCCGTGGAAGATGTTGCCGCCCGTAAGGCCGAACTCGTCCTCCATGTCCTGCGGAGTGAGCACCTGCCGGTGGATGATCGCGCTCCTCAGGTTGGGCGCATACTGGCTCAGCGTATCGATGACCGCGTCGCCGAACGCCTCCCGCTTTTCGTCGTTCCACCCACCGTTCAACTTGTATGGCGCGTACTGAACGAAGCAGGACATCACGTGCTTTCCGGGCGGCGCCATGCCTGGATCGATGAGAGATGGGATGATCACGTCCATGTACGGATGGCGCGAGAACTCACCGTACTTGGCGTCGTCGTACGCCCGCTCCAGGTAGTCCTGGCTCGGGCTGATGGAGATCGCGCCGCGCAGGTGGTCTCCATCTCCCGGAAGGCTCGTGAAATTCGGCAACTCTCCGAGGGCGAGGTTCACCTTCCCGGATGACCCGACGCTGCGGTAGCGTCTGATCGAGCGCACGAAGTCCTGCGGCAGATCGCCTTCGTCCACCAGGCGCAGAAATGTCCGACGCGGGTCGAGGCCGGAGACCACCGTTCGGGCCATGATCTCCTCTCCATCTTCCAGCGCCACACCGATGGCACGACCGCCGCGAACGATCACCTGCCCGACCGTGGCGTTCTCCCGGATCGTGACTCCCAGCGCGCGAGCTGACGAGGCGATCGACTCGGCCACCGCCCCCGTCCCTCCGCGAGCGAACCCCCAGGCCCGGAACGCTCCATCGATCTCTCCCATGTAATGGTGCAGCTGCACGTAAGCCGTCCCGGGCGAGCGCGGACCGAGGAATGTGCCGATGATACCGCTCGCGGACATGGTGGCCTTGAGGGGGTCCGTCTCGAACCACTCGTCCAGGAAATCGGCGGAGCTCATGGTCATGAGCTTGTACAGCATGAAGAAGTCCGCTTCGCCCAGGTCGCGGAAGTGCTTCCCGAGACGCAGCA
>JAENXO010000467.1 GCA_016649455.1 Gemmatimonadota bacterium
TCCGAAATTCGTGAAAACGGGATCAAGCAAGGTTGTCCCGTTCCCCGGATCCGGCAGGGCCGTTTCGTCCCGCCGGGTCAGACCTCGAGTGCCGAAGCGGCGCGATCGATCTCGTCTGCCCGCACGTATATCAGATAGCCGAAGCATCCCTTTCCGTCCGTGACCGCAGTGCTGGCGTAGACGTTCACGCGCGCCCGCATCAACTTCGCGTGGATCTCCGCCAGAGCGCCCATCTTGTCGTCCCCCTGGACGAGCAGTGCGCGGTACGGACCGTCCAGCACCATCCCAGCCCCCTTCGCGAGCGTTTCCAGCTTTGCGCCCTGCTCAGGAAACAGCACCATCTGCGTTCGGGTGGGACCGATCGGGACCGCGGTGAACGCGAGCAGGTTGATCCCCTGGCCGGCGAGTTGACTGAGCAGCTTGTAGGCCTCTCCGGGCTGGTCCTGCACCGAGGTGTAGTAGTAGTCGACGAGGCGGATGTGGTATGCCATTTCGTTCTCCTCCGGAAGTCCGGCGGGGCGTGCCGGGCCCGTCTCGTTCAGGGCGGCGGAGGTCGGGTTGGACGAGTCAGATCTCGCCGGCGCGCTCCGCCGTCTGGACTCACTGCTGCTCTCCATCATCTACTACGCGCGGGCGGCGGGCAAGGGTCCGGCCGAGGGTCGATAGACGCCGACAGGAGGTACTGGAAACCGGGATCTTCTCTCGTAAAGAATGGCTACCAGTCCGCTCAGTCGACGACGAGAAGGGACGAGAAGAAGAGGCGACCGGCGTGATGCCGGCCGCCTCTGTTCATTCACAAACGTCTGGACGGATCCGAATCAGTTGTTCGGCGCGCCGTCGTTGATCCAGTCCGTGAGGAAGTTGTCCACGAACACCTGATCGTCTGCGCCGTCGTTGTGGACCGCTTCCAGCTTCGGGATCAGAGCGCCCATGCTCGCGTCGCCGATGACAACCAGCGGCACATCAGTCGGGTTCATCCCGAAGACGATTCCGTCGTAGCTGTCGAGCGAGACGCCGGCGGCCGGAGCCACTCCACTGTGGCACGCCACGCAATTACTCGCACCAGCTTCGAAGTAGGGCTGAATGTCGGTCGCGAACGAGATCAACGAGGTCGCCTCGTTGATCGTGATCTGTGCCGTCATGGTGCCCGTGGCGGCCTCGGTGTCGGTCGCCGTGAGAGTGATCTCGTGCACTCCGAGCGTGAGGTCGGCCGCATTCACCATGAAGGTCTCTCCGGTACCGATTTCGTCATCGACATCGGACGTCCAGACGAGGCTCGTACCGGTAAGGGCGCCATCTTCGGTGTCATTACCGGAACCCGTAAACGTGATCATCTCGGTGTCGAAGAACACCGCGCCATCCGCCGGCTCGGTGATCGTGGCAGTCGGATCGGCGTTACCCGCCAGGGCCTCGACCGTGATCACCACCTCGTCCGTGTCGGTGCAGCCACTGACGGTCGTGACCGTCAGAGAGACATTGTGCACGCCCACGTCGAATCCAGCCGAGAGAGTCCGGCCACCATCGACGGCAGCGCCAACGATGTCCACCCCACCCTCGGTCCAGGCGTAGGTGGCGATCGCATCTGCGCCAGCAGCGGTACTGGCGGAGCCGTCGAGCAGGACTACTTCGTCGCCGGAATCGTCGGCATCGATCACGGTCTGATCCACGCCCGCGTCGGCGGTCGGTGCATCGCACGGAATCTCCAACAGCGGGTCGTCGTTACAGGCCGTCAGCAAAAATGCCGGCGCTGCGAACGCGAGGACCGCCGCCAGCATCCGCCGGTGGGTCCCATCGTGTGCGAACATACGCGCTCTCCTAGAGGTTCTGGTGGTCTTTCGACCACCTCGCTTCGGGCCTGCTTGGCCACTCGGGCCCTGGCCCGGCTCTCCTGCGGCCTGGTCCGTAGGTACCGGGCCTCAAGGTACTCTCGTACTTCCTTGCTACCTCAATATGACGACGGCGCCGATTGACCCGATCGGGTCGTAGCGGCGCCGCACGATCGCGAAGTGGCGGAACAAGAGGCGTGCCCCGTTCCACCTCCGGACATCCCGACTGCTGTCGGCCGTGTAAGACCTTTGACTTCAGTCATATCCGTGTAAGCGACCGAATACTTCAACTCCCGCCCGGACTTCCCCCCGGACGGCTCGGCCCGGTGACAAATCGTCCCCGACCCGGTACTGGTGTGCCAGACTAACCAGTAAGTTGGACCCCCGGGCCATCCTGCGTCAAGACGTGCGCCGGGGACGAGATCGACGCGTTCCGGAGCGGATCAGTTCCGACATCGATCGCTCAGTCGGACCCGGCCATGCGCCGCTCGATTTCCTTCGATGTCGGCGTAATGGACAGACCGCCTTTGGCGGTACAACAAAGCTCGTGCGGGATCGCCTTCCCGACTTCGTACATCGCATGGATTACTTCGTCCAACGGGATCAGATGTTCGTAGTCGGCCAGCGCCATGTTGGCACAGGCGAGAGCATTCGAGCCGGCCA
>JAENXO010000534.1 GCA_016649455.1 Gemmatimonadota bacterium
AGCGCCTGGCGGATGCCCGCGAACGGACGCACCAGGCGGTCGTGATTCGTGAGGTTGTGCTCGGTGTACGTCCGGATCATGGCCGCGGCCTCTTCATCCGACCGCGCGAAGTCACGGACCTGGACCGCAAGCGGACGACCGATCGTCGTCCGCCACAGCTCATCCGGCGGGGCCTCGCCCAGGTGGTGCCGCATCGTGTGACGGTACGAGGCCAGAATCAGTCCCTCGCTGTCGATCAGCGTGCCGTCCAGGTCGAAGACGACGGTTCGGAACGCTGGCTGTCCCTCGAGACTCATTTCGTCTTCGTATACCCGTTCAGCGCGGGAGCGAAACGCGCCCGGAACTCCTCCGGCTCCAGCTTCGCCTCGCGAGCCAGCGCAGCGAGCATCTCCGGGTCCGCGAGATCCTGGTGTTCAAGCCGCAGCATGTACTGTCTGGCTACCCTGTAGTCCTCGGAGTCGATCTCGACCAGGCGCACACGCGTGCCCCCGGTGTCAGGATCCCGGAATTCCTCGAACGGATGAACCTTGAGGTGGCCCGCGCGGGACAGCGTCACGATGCCGCCGAGGCGGAGCGGCTCACTGACCTGTTCGGCCAGCAGGAACCTGGCGGCTCCGAATCCCAGCGTACGGGTGTAGTCCACGTCGAACGGGATCGGCGGTGCGCAGCGAAGCTCGTAACCGACCCGTAGATCCGTGATCGGCACCACCTCACCCCGGGCCTTGAATCTCCGCTGGATCTCACGGCGCAGAATCGTCTCGAGCGGAATCTCCGCCAGTCGGAGGTGGCCGTAGGAATCGTATTCGACCTCGACCCCGGGCATCCGGGCGAGCTCCTCCGGATCCATCTTCTCCCCGAGTCCTTCGGCGAGAATCACGAGCCCGTCCGGACGTCCGAGCGCGCGTCGCTTGAGAATTGCGCCCTCGAGAATCGTGCACACCCGGTCCACGGTGATTGTCTCGGCGGAAAATTCCTCGGGAATTACGGTCAGGGTGGCACCGGCGGACTTGCCGATACCGAGGGCGAGGTGTCCGGCTTTCCGCCCCATCACGGTCACGAAGAACCAGCGACTGGTGGCGCGGGAGTCCTCCATCAGATTCTGGGCGATTCGCGACCCGAGGTCGCGGGCGGTCTCGAATCCGAACGTCGGCATGTCACCCGGCAGCGGCAGGTCGTTGTCGATCGTCTTCGGAACGTGCGCGACCCGGATCGACCCCTTGGCCGCGGCCGCCACTTCCCGGGCCCCGAACGCGGTGTCATCACCGCCGATCGTCACGAGGCGCGAGATGCCGAGCCTCTGAAGCGATCCGACCGCCCGGTCCAACCGCTCCTGGGATTTCGTCGGATTGGCGCGGGATGTCCTGAGGATCGACCCCCCCGTCCCGTGAATACGCGAGATCTCCTCCGCGGAAAGCGGCAGGATCATATCCGTCCTGCCCTCGATGAGATGCTCGAATCCATCGAGGATTCCGATCACTTCGCGGCCCTCATCGATCATCTTCAGGGCGGCGGAACTGATCGCGCTGTTGATACCGGGGGCGGGTCCACCCCCGACCAGGATTCCCATTCGTGCCACGGGCGCTCCAGACGTCGTCGTTCTATCAAGATCGGCCATCCGCCGGGACGTTCGCCCCAGCGTGGCCGGAAAATCAGAGTCCGGCCAGCTGCCGGGCGCCGCAACTTCCGGGTCGATCCCCAATCCGTCAAGCCGGCAGGCGGAGCGCAAGCGAAGATCGCAGACTGCACTTTCGTCAACTCCGCCGACGACTCGGAGTACAGCCGCATTCCAGCTAACGATTTGTATGTAAATACGTTGTGGTCTGGGCCGACCCGGGCATGCTGCTTGCGGGTGTGTCGTATGACCTGTTACGCCCGTCTGGGGCGCTGTGCATGGAAACCGAGGGGGACTCAAATGCGGTATCGTGTTTATTCACCGTCAGTAATGCTCGCGACCGCCGTGGTCGCGTTCGGCCTCGCCGGATGCAGCGGTGATGATGGGCCAGCGGGGCCCGTTACGCCGTTCGACCCGGATGCCACGGCCCAGGCCGCGGCGGAGCTGGAGA
>JAENXO010000140.1 GCA_016649455.1 Gemmatimonadota bacterium
CCGATGGAACATGGGCCGGCGCTGATCGTATCGGATACCTACACGAATTGAAGTCACAGGGACCACCGCACGACCGGCCACGTGCCGTCCCCCGCACCAGGCCATCCTGACAGGAGTCCGATATGAGCTATCCGTTCTCGCTTCCCGAGCTGGGCTACGACTACGACGCCCTCGAGCCGTACATCGACTCGAAGACGATGGAGATTCACCACTCGAAGCACTTTGCCGGGTACACGAACAACCTGAACGCGGCGCTGGAAGGACACGAAAAGCTGCAGAAATTCTCTGCCGAGCAATTGCTGTGGCACTTCGACTCGCTTCCGACCTCGGTCCAGACCGCGGTGCGCAACAACGGCGGCGGGTTCGTGAATCACAAGCTGTTCTTCAGGGTCATCGCGCCCGGCGGCCCGGAGGCGCCCGAGGGAATGCTGGCCGACATGATCGACGACTCGTTCGGGTCGCTGGATGCGTTCAAGGAGAAGCTGTCGGGTGCCGCGGGCACACGGTTCGGATCGGGCTGGGGTTGGCTCGCCCTCAACTCGTTCGGCGAGTTCGAGGTGTTCTCGACCGCCAACCAGGACAGCCCGATGATGGACGGCTACGTGCCGGTCTTCGGGGTCGACGTGTGGGAGCATGCCTACTATCTCAAGTATCAGAACCGGCGCCCGGACTACCTGTCCGCGTTCTGGAACGTGTTGAACTGGGATGTCGTGGCAGACAATCTCGCGCGTGTGATCGGAGGCCCGGCCCCGATGCTCAAGGCGCTCGAAGACTTCGGCAAGGAGATCCGTAAGTGGGCGGACAAGCTCTGATCCCCACACCGGACCTGACCTGCGCATTTTCGCGCCGGCCGTCTCGATTCGTAACGGAGGGCCCGCATCGGCGGGCCTTTCGTGTATCCATCACTGCCATCCTCCTCTCCTCGGCCATCCTGACCGCCGGCTGCGCCAGCGGCGGGAGCGGAGCGGGCGACGTCCCGGAGGATGGGCTGGTCCCGCTCGCCGTTCCGGATTCCTGGCTCGTGCCCCGCGTTGAGCTCCAGCACAGCGGCGTCAGCGTCCTGCTCCAGGCCGTGAGCCCGGTGAATGAGAAAGTCGTGTGGGTCAGCGGTCACGGCGGCAGGTGGCTGCGCACGCTCGACGGCGGATTGAGCTGGTCGGGCGGAGTGGTTCCCAACGCGGACACGCTCCAATTCAGGGACGTGCACGCGATTTCCGCGGACGTCGCCTGGCTCCTCGCGGCCGGGCCGGCGGACATGTCCCGGATTTACCGCACGGATGACGGCGGAGAGAACTGGCGCATCCAGTGGGTGAACGATGAGCCCGAAGGGTTCTACGACTGCCTGTCGTTCTTCGACGCCACGCGGGGCCTGGCCTACGGGGACGCGGTGAACGGAGAGCTGCGGATCCTCCGGACGACGGACGGTGGAGACCACTGGTCCCTGGTAGCCGGCGAGCGGCTGCCTGCAGCGCAGGAAGGCGAAGGGGGATTCGCGGCGAGCGGCACCTGCCTCGCGGTCGGAGCCCAGAACGTCGCGTGGATCGGGACCGGCAACTCGGACCCGGCGCGGGTCCTGCGATCGAACGACCGGGGGTGGACCTGGGTCGCGGCGGAGGCTCCGCTGATCGCTGGCGAAGCCGCCGGAATCACCTCGGTCTCGTTCCGTGACGAACGGTTCGGCCTGGTGGTCGGAGGAGATCTCGCGCTCCCGGATGAGCATACCGCGAATGTGGCAGTGTCCGCGGACGGCGGTGTCAGCTGGACCGCCGGCGGGACACTGCGGATGGCCGGGGCGGCGTACGGCGGGGCCTGGGTACCGGGAACCGGCCCTCCGGTAGCGGTTGCCGTGGGGCCCGGCGGGGCCGACTGGAGCAGTGATGGCGGCGTCACGTGGTCCGGCTTCGACGATCGAGACTGGTGGGGGCTCGCCTTCGTTTCGCCCGACGCGGGCTGGATCGTCGGGCCCGAGGGCCGGATCGGGAAGGTGTCCTTCCGCTGATCAAGATCTGAATTCGGGTGGAATCCGAAACTCCCGTCGGTGGTCTGTCGTAGTGTAAGCCAACGGTTCGGGGCCGAATGATGTCCAACCGTATGAGAGGGTGGAACCCGCACCTTCACGGACCCGGACGAGGATGGGAGGGCAGGACGATGATTGGGCGGATGGAGATCCGGGAAGTACTTGGGATGCTTGGGACGCTCGCGGCATTGTCGGTCGTGGGAAGTGCGGTTCAGCTGGTGGACGCGGAGATCGTGGAGGTGCGGGACACGCCCACGGTCGAGCAGCCGGTGTCGGTTGACGTGCCGAATGTCTCCGTGGATGTCCGAGTCGCTCCGCCGGCGGTAATCCCGTCGCGCGAGCTGGAGGAGGTTCGACTGCAACGGCCGGAAGTCGAAGCCCCCCCTTTTAGATGCCCCCCGCTCGGCGAAGGCGGAGTGAGGGGGCACCTGAGGAACTGCTGCGAAATTCTCGTCTGACTCGAATCCGGCCGGGAGATCCCTGGCCGCCCGGGAAGCGCCGACCGGCGCTTATTCCCCGGCTCTCCGACTTCCCGTAGGCTGGCCTTTCGGCATCGTTTCCCGCAGCGGTGCGTATGCATCGGGTCGGCGATCCGCCACGTAGTCGAATTCGTAGCTCCCGGGAGCCTGGATTACCCGGTTGGCATCGGCCGACTGAAGGTCCATCTCCACCACGAAGCTCAACGGCTCAGCTCCCCCTTCGGCCAGCAGCTCGCCGCGCGGACCGGCCGCCACGCTGCCGCCGGGAAACACCACACCGCGCTCAGTCCCCACCCGGTTCACCGCGATGTAGTTCACATGGTTCTCGAGGGCGCGCAGCCGGATCTGCTCCGTCTTCAGGTACAGGTCGGGCCAGTTCGTCGGCAGCACGATGAGCTGCGCTCCGAGGAGCTTCAGGGCCCGTGCGCTCTCCGGGAATGAACCGTCGTAACAGATGTTGAGGCCGACGCGGCCGAACGGCAGCTCCCACACCCGGAAGCCCTCGTCTCCCGGGGTCGTGAACCGGTCCACCCCGAGGCACAGAGTGTGGACCTTGCGATATCGGTGCAGCTCTCCGGACGGCGATGAGAGAAACGCAGTGTTGTACAGCCGGTGGTGGTCCGGGCCGGAAGCGACGGGAATCCGCTCGATGGCGCCGAACACGCTCCACACGCCAAGTTCCCGGCAAGCATCCCGCACGCGCCGGACAGCGGGTGACTCCGCTTCGACCGCCCCGTCCAGGGCCTGGAGGCGGCTGTCAAACACGTACCCGGTGAGTGCCGCCTCGGGAAACACCACGAGCTGGGCACCCTCGGACGCCGCTTCCGACATCCGGTCCCGGATCAGCTCGGCGTTCGCTTCGGATTTCCCGAGTCCGGGGTCGGTCTGGACCCCACAGACGCGGACGGGCCCGGGGAAGGACATGCGCGGCGCGGACTCAGTCGTTCAGGACGACGTAGAGCGCGAGCCCGACGCCGGCCAGCAATACGCCGGCGGTCAGTGCGAGCCCTGCCTTACGGCCGAGGTCCGCACCGGGGACTGGTTCGGTCTCCGGCAGGAACTCCCGCAGGGTATCCTCGATTCCTCGGCGTGCGGCCTGCCTTGCCGCCAGCGAGATCACCCGGACGTCATCGATCACGACGGTACCGAAACGACGAAGTCCTCACCGCCATCGACCCGAATCGTGTTCCCGGTCATCCAGTAAGTTCGCTCGTCCGCCAGCGCGACCATGCAACGGGCGACGTCCTCGGGCGTGGTGAGTCGCTGATACGGATTCAGCCGCTCGGCTTCCGCTATCATGTTCTCCGCGCCGGGAATCTTCCGCAGGGCGGGTGTGTCCGTGACGCCCGCGCGGATCGCGTTCGCCGTGATGCCCCGCGGGGCCAGCTCGAGCGCCAGTTGCCGACAGTGTGACTCGAGCGAGGCCTTGGCGGCGGAGACGGCTCCGTAGGAAGGGATCACGCGATCGCCGCCGGAACTGGTCATCGCGTAGACTCTGCCACCCTTCCCCATCAGCTCGCGCGCCACCAGGCCCTGGGTCCAGTAGATGAGGCTGTGAGCCATGACCGTAAGGGTCATGTCCATCTGCTCGGGGCCCATCTCGTCGGCCGGGTTCGCTGCGATGAACTTCCGGAGCGTCCCGAACGCGAGAGAGTGCATGAGCACGCGGACCGATCCCTCGGGTGCCTCTGCGGCGATCTCGTCCAGCACCTGCGACCGTTTTTCAGGGCTCGCCGCATTGATGTTGAAGTAACGGGAAGACTGGCCGATCGTCTCGATCTCGGCCTGGATCTCCTCTACGCGCTTCAGACCGGCCCGCCGGTCGAGGTGCACGCCGTACACGTCATACCCTGCCCGGGCAAATTCCAGTGCCGCGGCACCTCCGAACCCGCTGGAAGCACCGAGAATCAGCACCGAGTTCGTCTGTTTGTCGCTCAAGAACCGTCCTCCACGCTGGGTCCAACCGTACGTTCGCAACGCTCGCAGGGGCGTCGCGCGATTCCTCGGTACCGGCGCCCTTGACCGCCCCGATTGTACCACGAATTCGCGGTCCTGTCACGGCTCGGAGGTGCGAAGCCGCCGGGCATGAACGCCGTCGGCAGGACCCGAAATACCCTTGAGGACACAGCGTCCGGAAGCCCCTTAGAGCATTCCCGCTGCGAGGAGCGTGTACAGGGTCGCGGCGATTCCGGCGGCGCCGAGCGCCATGGGAAGCTGCGTCAGAACGTGGTCCATCAGGTCGCAGCCGCTCGCGAGCGAGGAGAGAATTGTCGTGTCGGAGATCGGCGAGCACTGGTCACCGAACACGCTTCCGCCGGTTACCGCCGCGAAACACAGAGTCAGGAAGGCCGGATCCGGGTTCACGCTCCAGGCGAGCGGGATCGCGACCGGGAACAGCACGGCGTACGTGCCCCACGAAGTCCCGGTGGAGAAGGCGACGAACATCGTGACGCCGAGCAGGGCAGCCGGAAGGGCCACGGGCGGGATCCACGCTCCCACGGTCTCAACCACGTAGGCTGCGGTTCCGACCGCATCGGCGACTGACTTCAGCGTCACCGCCAGCGCGAGAACGATCGCCCCGATCGTCACGCCCTTGCAGCCGGAAACGAAGCCCTCGATCACATCCCGCCAGCTCATGCCGCGCACGAGTGCGGTCAGCATCCCCGCGAGCACGGCGAGGACGAACGCCTCGGCAATCGGAAGCGACGGCGAGCTGCGGTTTCCCTGGACGAAGAACGTCCACATGAACGGCAGCACGGCCACCCCGAGCAGGGTGCCGATCGGAACGAAGAAATCCCACAACGAAGGATCGTAGTCGTCCGGCAGACGCATCTCGGTCAGCTCGGCCGAAGCGAGCGGGCTCGAGCCGTCCCGATCCAGCTTGCCGGTTTCCCGGGCCCGCTGCACGGCTGCGAGCATCCGCCTTCCCGGCAGCCACGGAAGACGGTCCCAGGCGAACAGCAGGGTGAACAGCAACGCGAAGATCGCATAGAAGTTGAACGGAATCGCCCGGAAGAACATGGCGATTCCTGCCTGCTCGTCGGGGATCAGGGGAATCGTCCCGGCTACCAGCCCGCCGACGTAGATCGGCCACACGTTGAACGGGATGATCGTCGCGGCCGGCGAGGCCGTCGAGTCGACCAGGTAGGCCAGCTCTTCGTGCGACACGCGGTGTCGGTCGGAAATCGGACGAACCGTCGCGCCGGTGAGAACGGTGCTGATCGTCCCGCCCTGGTGGAATACCATCCCCATCACCCAGGCGAAGAACTTGGCGGAGCGCGGTCCGTGGACCACCCGGGCAGCGGCCCACTCGGCGAATCGGAGTGCGCCTCCCGTCCGGGTCCACAAACCGATGAGTCCGCCCAGCGACCACAGGTACACGAGCAGGATGAGCGCGTAGGAGGAGCTGCCGATCGAGGGAATGAGGAATTCCTGTACGATATTGGGCCGCCCGCTGATCACGCCGCCGACCACGATCCCGATGAACAGGGCCGCGATCACCTCACGCAGCGCGAACGCCAGGACCAGGGCGACGACCGGTGGTACGATCGACCAGATCCCGTAATGGTTTCCGTAGGACGGGAAGCGCCCGGTGAACCCGACGGCGAGCCCGATCAGGACAGCCGCGATCGCGATCACCTTCCAGGGCTGCTTCGATCCTCCGGACATCCGGTCTCCTCTCATGAGTACGGCGGCAGGCTGAGCACCTTACGGGACCGGGGAGCGCCGCGGCAATCCGGCGTCGTGCGGCCTCTTGATGGCCGTATGGCCGCGCCGTCTATTGCGATCGTGCATTCCGCGGGCTGGAACGCCCGGTCCGCTCCGCCTGATGCCGCCGCCGGATCTCCGGGAGGAACCGATGTTCAGGACCGTGTCCGCGTTGCTCGTAGCCATGATTACCGGCCTTCCCTGCATCGGGATCGCCCAGCAGACCGCCTCCAGCGCCACCCAGCCGGCCACGACCGGTTGGACCGAAAAGTCGCCGTTCCGGCCGCTCGATCTTCCCGCTGCCAATCGGCTGCGCACGGGCTCCGGTGGGCCGGGCCCCGATTACTGGCAGCAGAAGGTCGATTATCGGATGCAGGCGACCGTGGACACGGCCGGGCCGACCCTCGAGGGCTCGGGAACGATCACCTACCACAATCGCTCGCCCGAGACGCTCAGCTTTCTGTGGCTGAAGATCGACGCGAACCTGTGCGATCCTGAGGGAATCGCGGTCAAGCTGAACCAGCCGCCGCTCCAGTTCGGCGACGCTTACTTCGATTTTTCGTGCTACGGCGGAGCCGGAATGACAGTGTCCCGCGTCGCATCCGGTGGCCGCGATCTGACCACGATTCCGAACGGCACCCTGTTGAGGGTCGAGCTGCCGGAGCCGCTGAAGCCGGGTTCCGAGGTCGAGATCGAGACGGCCTGGAGCTGGCCCCTGCCGGACAACGGCTATGGCCGG
>JAENXO010000081.1 GCA_016649455.1 Gemmatimonadota bacterium
GGGAATGACCGTCGAGGCTTCCTCGATGAGATCACGAACGAACTGGTTCCGCTCATCCACGAGGATCGCCTTCGGCTTCAGCGGAACGGAGCTGAGTTCGAAGCCCATGATGATGACTTCGTCGCCCCGGTTCACCCGGTGTGCGGCGGCGCCGTTGATCTCAACCGCACCCGACCCGCGTGGCCCGGCGATCGTGTACGTCTCGATCCGGGCTCCGTTCGTGTTGTCGACGATCAGGACCTTCTCGCCGGACCACAGGCCGACCCGGTCCATCAGGTCCTCGTCGATCGTGACGCTTCCGACGTAATTGACGTCGGCTTCCGTCACCGTCGCCTTATGAATCTTGGAACGCAGTACCCACCGCATTCTCGCGTTCTCCTTCAAAGTCGTTCCCGGGACCAGTCGTTCACGTCGCCCGGAATCTATGTCTTTCAACCGGTGGTCGCCGAATCTGTCGATCGCGACCGCCGGCGCGCAAAGAAAACCCCTTGCCGACACTGAGGTTCCGAGCTCAGCGCGAACCTATCTGCCCCGGATCATGAATCATGATCTGGGGCTTGCCCTCATACAACGTAACCACCCCAGCTACACATACGTTCTGACGCCGGAATCTGGTTTCAGGCTGCTCGTCGAACATCTGTCGGACTACATACGGGATCACGACCGTAAACGGCTGGTCGGGATACGGGCGTGCGAGGTTCAGAAACGTCTTTCCTCTGCCGCCGAGAAATCTCGTGCCGGCGACACTGTCGCATACGGTGACGATCCGCCCCTCGTGCGCGGCTGCCTCGAACGCAGAAATCCTCTCCCCGTCACCCGGCCGTGCGGTCGCGCCTTCGCGTTTGCCCTGCACGCTTGCCGGGTCGGGCACGCGCAGCGGGCCCTCCGCGAGCCGTCCATCCCACAGGCGTCGATCGGCCCGGCTTGCCTCGCGCTCGGCTTCGTCGAGCCGGTCCTGGTGCCTGAGGTTGGGCGGAAAGCTGCTCGCCGCGGCGTACCCTTCTCTGACCAGCCATTCATTGACGAGCGTGTCGGCGAGCCACACGTAGGCGAGCAGTCGCCCGTACCTGTCGCGTTCCTGGACATCGAGCTCGAGCCGGACCGTTCGGCCGCCGACCAGCTCGCGGTTCGCCCGCGCGGCCTCGCGCGCCATTTCCAGCACCGCGGGCCTGGGATCGTCCATCTCGGGCGTGTCGATACCGATGTAGCGGATTTTCTCGCTGCGGCCGGAAACGAGAGCCTCGATCGTATCCCCGTCGTACACCCGGGTCACCGTGGCGTCCTCGCTCTGCCCCGAACGGGGCTCCACCACTGCCACGGCCACCAGCAGGATCGCGGTGACGCCGATGAACAGGCCGAATTTCCGGCCGCGGCCACGCGCAGATCCCGTGCTCTGGCCTTGATTCACGGTCTTTCCGCCCCTGGTAAGTAATGAACGGCCATTCTCATGATTGGTGCTTGATGACCGTCGTGGCGCTCGGGACGCGCGCGGCGCCGAGGAATCACCGCGGGCCTGGACCCGCGGCGCGTGCGTCTTACGTCTGAGGGGTCAGGCCGAGGGAGCGCCTTCGTCCCACTCGATTTCGTCGTCGATCGCTCGCTCGAGCGCGTCGACGGCGAATTCGAGGACCTCGTCGAGGATCTCGGCGAAGCGCTCTTCTCCGGCTTCCAGCCGCTCGTCGATTTCCGTTCCGAGCGTCTCGACGAGCCCGTCGAGAGCCCCGAAATCCAGCTGACGCAGGGCTTCCTCGACCCCATCGCCGTCACGTCGGACGAGTGCCCGGAAAAGCATGGCGAGGTCGGAATGGCCTTCGTCGTCGAGATTCCGGGCTACCGAGTCGGCCCACAGGGTCAGATCGGTCTCCTGCGCGCGATCGAATTGCGTATCGGGCATGATTCCGTCCGGGCGGAGCGTACGGGCTCGGGCCGCGAATCGGCCCTGCCGTCCGACAACGCTATGGCCATGGGTAGCCCGAGGTCAATCTGCCGGCATTCCGACCACCATGTCCCGGAACAGCGACAGCCTGAGCTCCACCTCCTCCAGGAACTCCGCGAGGACGTCCGACCGCGGGATGTCCCGACCACCTCGAGCCTCGTCGCGCATCCGGATCAGGCCGGTGCGGACAGCCGCGAGACATGGGCCGCTCGCCAGCGCCAGCGCTCGCCGGAACAGGCACGCACCGTCGCGCTTCCCCACGATTGGACTGGTGTCGGTCTCCTGCCGATGGGCTTCGGCCGACAGGTAGCCAGCCAGGTCGAGCAGAAACGTCACGACGAGTCTGCGCCGGGAAGAAAGCCCCGGGGGGAGTTCGGAAGCGAGCTGATTCGTGGCGATCAATCCCATCCTCCTGAACGGATTCGTCGCCCGCCCGGGCCAGAGCGGACCTGGCGACCAGTACAGAGACTCCCTGTACGCAACCGGGGTCACAGAGCAAGCTCCGGACCACCGACGTTTCAGGTGCCGCGCGGCAGATCCGTTTTGCCTTCAGTGGCAGCTTCGAGGAGGATTCTGCGGCGCACTTCCGCCCGATCGATTTTGCCGGCCGATGTCTCAGGAAGCCGCTGCAGCCAGACGATCCGCCGCGGGCGTTGAAACGTTGCAAGCCGCTCCGTGACAGTGTGTTGCAGGTCTCGTGTGACTTGATCATCCGGTGTCGGAGCCGGACCTGTCTCGAAATCCAGACATCGGTCCTCTTCGAGCTCGAGTGCCGCTGCGACGATCTCACCCCACTCGGCATCTGGAATCCCTGCGACGACGGCCCTCCGGACGCCGGAAACGGACTCCAGCACCTGTTCGACTTCGAACGGGGACACATTCTCGCCACCTGTGACGATCATTTCGTCAGCTCGCCCGCTGATCGAGACTGATCCGTCCGGATTCACGGTCCCGAGGTCACCCGTAGAAAACCACCCATCCGCACTGAACGGGGACGACCCCGGCCCGTGCTCGATGTAGCGAGTCAGCAGGGCCGGTCCCTTCACCTCGAGCCGACCACTGCGGCGGCGCACCCTCCAGCCAGGGAGTGGAACGGGAGAGCGGGGAGACTTACCGGGAACCGCCGTGGCGACCTGCGAGCAGGTTTCGGTCATGCCCCAGGTCTCGAGTACCGGAAGCCGACGGTCCAGGGCATCCGACCACAACACCTCGGGTGCCGGCGCGCCGCCCAGCAGGACTGCCCGCAGTGATAGCGGCGCACGCCAGGCCGGATCCCGGGCCAGGAGCCGCGACAGCATCGTCGGAACGAAGGAGGCGAGCGTTACTCTCTCCCGCTCGATCACCTCACATACGAGCTCGGCGTCGAATCGCTCGAGCAGCACGACCGTGCGACGTGCGATCAGGCACCGGATGAGGATGGAGAGGCCCCCGACGTGCGCCAGCGGCAGAACGCACAGCCACCGGTCGTCCTCCCGCCACCCGAGACGCTTTGCGCTCGCGCTCGCCGACGCGACGAACGCCGCGCGAGACAGCTCCACGGCCCGTGGCGCGCCGGTGCTGCCGGAAGTAAACAGCACCGCGAGCGGCCGGCGATCGCCGGAGGTCGGAATCGCGCCCTCAGCGTCTGCCGCGTCGGCTCCGGGGTCCACATCCAGGAGGTCGATCCGGGCCTGTCGCTCCGGGCCGCTGAATCGCGGATCGATCGGTGCCGCCGGGAGGGCTCGTTCGATCGATGCGAAAATTCGCACGATCGCTGCGGGAGTGGAAGTCGCCGCGAGGATCTCGAAGCCGGGGTCGAGCCCGGGTTCGACAGCCGCGACTTCGGTCGACAGCTCCTCCCAGGTCCAGCACCTTCCGTCCTGCTCGATCAACGCGATATGCGCTGGGCATTCCTCCGCGGCGGCATGTACGGACAGCGCACGGTCCACCACGTGCCGCTCCGGGTCCTGTGTCATATCGAACCGTCAGCTCCGGATCGCTCGAGCAACGGAGTCGGGTCGATGCCGTGGCCCGACACGTCAGCCGGTACCAGACTCGAGTCCCTGAGCTGAGGCACCGTGACATCGCTCCACGCCTCGAGAGCCGCGTGTCGATCGAGTCCGAATGCCATCGAACGATTCCCAAACGGCCCTGCGTTCGCCGCCGCGATCGCCAGCCCCAGTTCGCAAGCGGCACCGTGTCCGACCGGCCCCTCGAACGAGTGCGTCACGACACTGCGCTTGCCTGCGGCGGTCGCCCGGGCGGCCAGCTCCACGCACCGGTCCAGACCGCCGAGCGGCGACGGCTTGAGCACCAGGACCGATACCGCATCCGAGTCGAGCAATCGGGTCGCGACATCCGGATCGTGCAACGACTCGTCGGCCGCCAGCGGAACCGCGGACCCGACGAGTTCAACCAGCTCTGCGCCGGATACGGGCTCCTCGACGTACTCCGGCTCCAGTTCCGTGAGTCGGTCCAGGTTTCGTCTCGCTTCGGGAAGGCTCCACCGGCCGTTCACATCGAGCCGGATGGAAATCGACGGACCGACTGCGTTCCGGACCGCGCGCAGGGTGACGAGATCGGTGTCGAATCGCTGTCCCGCTCCGAGCTTCGCCTTGATCGTCCGGATTCCCCGCCGACTGGCTTCGACGGCGGACTGGACGGCTGTCTCCACCTCATCCAGCGCGACGAGGGCGTTGAGCGGTACAGACCCGTCGGCAGGAAGACCGGCGGGGGCATCGAACGAGTACGGATCGACCGAGGATTCAGCCCCGAGCAGATCGCGGATCGGCACGCCTCCACGACGGCCCGCGAGATCGAGCAGTGCGCTGACGATGGCCGCTCTCGCGGCCGGTGAGTTCGCCAGGCCGAAGTCTCCGAACGCCGCCGGCCACGAGTCGATATCCAATTCCATGGCCCTTGCCGTGCCTGCGTCCGCGAGCCAGGTCAGGAGCACGGCCGCGGCATGCCCTGGCGTCTCGGCCGCGTAGCCCGGAAGCGGTGAGGCCTCACCCCAGCCCCGCCGGCCATCGGCGTCCCGAAGCTCGAGCAGAGTTCCGAACCGTCCGTTGGCCGAACCTTCGGTGGGCTTCGCCGTGCCCCGGCCGGTTCCGGCCGGAAGCAGGAATCGGACGATTCGGGCTCGCAGCGGTCCGCGGCTCACGACTGGCACCGCTGCAAGATCAAGCGGAGCCACCGAGCAGAAGTCCGGTGGAGTAGAGGACGGACCAGACCAGGAACAGCCGGGCGGTCCCGGCCAGCGTACGATTCAGAACGGGGCCCCGTTCGTGACGCAGCGAGCGGATGAGAGGCAGCGCGAGCGGCGCACTGAGCAGCACGAGCAGCAGCTGCACGGCAGCCCGATCCGTCATGACGAGCAACACCGGCACCAGGTAGGCCAGGCCAACCAGGGAGGCGAATTCGGCAACGCCCCAGGGGCGACCGAACCGAACCGACAAGGTCCGCTTTCCGGATTCCCGGTCCTGTTCGATGTCACGCACGTTGTTCACCACCAGGATTGCAGTCGCGAGGCAGCCGGCGGCGAATCCCGCGGGCCACGCCGCGGCGGGCACGTACATCGCCTGCACGAACGCCGTGCCGCACACCGCCGCGAACCCGAAGAAGATCATCACGAACAGCTCTCCAAGTCCATTGTAGCCGAGTGGGAACGGTCCTCCCGTGTAGGCGATCGCGGCCGCGATCGCCGAGAGTCCGATTGCGACGACAGGCCAGCCCGCCTCGATCGTGAGGTAGATCCCTACCAGCAGGGCGAGTCCGAACACCGCCACCATTCCCGCCCGTACCTGCGCTGGCGTGAGCAGCCCGGCCTGCGTGACTCTCAGCGGGCCCGTCCTGCCCTCCCGGTCCGCACCCCGTTCGAAGTCGAACACGTCGTTCGCCAGGTTGGAGCCGATCTGGAGCAGCAGGGCGCCGAGAGCGGCCGCGGCCGCGGGACCGGCCCGAAAACCTCCCGCAGCCCATGCCACGGCCGTGCCCACGAGTACCGGAGCAAGCGCGGCCGGAAGCGTCTTCGGCCGCGCCGCCACGATCCATACTTCGACCGGCCCGGGTGCAGTCACGGGACTCAGGGGAAGCGGGGAAATTTCCGGAAGTCCGGATCCCGCTTCTCCAGGAACGCCTGCTTCCCCTCCTGTGCCTCCTCGGTCAGGTAAAACAGGAGCGTGGCGTCTCCGGCCAGCTGCTGCAGCCCGGTCTGCCCGTCGCAGTCCGCGTTCATCGCAGCCTTGAGCAGACGGATCGCCGTCGGGCTGTGCTGCACGATCTCGAGACACCACTCGACGGTCTCTTCCTCCAGGCGCTCCAGCGGCACGACGGCGTTGACGAGGCCCATGTCGAGCGCCTGCTGCGCATCGTACTGCCGGCACAGGAACCAGATCTCACGGGCCTTCTTCTGGCCCACGATCCGGGCCAGATAGGACGATCCGAACCCCCCGTCGAAGCTCCCCACCTTCGGGCCGGTCTGTCCGAACCGCGCATTGTCTGCGGCGATGGTGAGGTCGCATACGACGTGCAGCACGTGCCCCCCACCGATCGCGTAGCCCGCCACCATGGCGATCACCGGCTTGGGCAGCGTTCGGATCTGGCGCTGCAGGTCGAGAACATTCAGCCGCGGGATCTCGTCGCTGCCGGCATATCCACCTCGCTGCCGGACGGACTGGTCGCCGCCCGAGCAGAACGCCTCGCCACCGGCACCGGTGAGAATTGCCACCCCGATCGATGCGTCCTGCCGCACGTCCGCGAACGCCTGCTCCATTTCGAACACGGTCTGCGGGCGGAAAGCGTTACGAACCCGGGGTCGGTTGATCGTGACCTTGGCGATCCCCTGCTCACACTTGTGGTACAGGATGTCCTCGAACCCGAAGTCTTCCTGGAGAATCCAGTCCACGGCGCTCATTCCCGTCGAGCCTCCCCGGGCGATCCCGCGATCGCCTCCTGTGTCGGTGACATGTCGGGGACTGCTCAGCAGCCCCGGCCGGATGGGTTAGAAGATACGTTCTGCGACCTCGATCAGCGTCCTTATCCAGTTCGCGGATGAATCCCCGTCCACTCGCGCTTCCACTACGGTCGCGCCTGGCCGACTCGCGGCATCGGCGATCGCGTCGGACAGCTCCTCGGCACTTCCGGCCACGATCGACGGAATACTGAATGCGGCAGCGGCTCCGGCCGGCTCGATCGCCGGCGGCGTGAGGAAGAACCGCTCGAACGACTTCGCGGCATCACCCGGGAGGTCCCGGACCGGCAGCAGATCGAACAGGCGGCCTCCGCCGTTCCGCAATACGACGATTGCCAGTGAAGCCGGGAGATCTCGCGCCGCCGCCAGGCCCCCGATATCGTGCTGGAAGCTGACATCTCCGAGCAGCAGCACAGTGGGAAATCCGGATGCGGCCACCGCTCCTGCCGCGGCAGAGATTCCTCCATCGATTCCGCTCGCCCCGCGTTGAGACAGGACGGCGATCGAGCGGCTGGTCGAAGGACAGAACAGATCCACTTCCCTGACGGGGAGGCTGTTGCCCAGTGCCAGGAGGCCGCCGGAGGGGACGGCATCAACGGCGGTCCTGACGGCCGCGGGTTCCGGAAACCCGTCGGCGTCGGCGAGAAGTCCAGCGAGAGCTTCCCAGATCCTGTCGCACTCGGAGACCGCACGTCCGGCCCAGTCCGCCTCGGGTCCGATGCCCTCCAGCCGCGCCGCGAGACCGGTCAGGACCAGCACGGGATCCGTGAGCCACACATCCGAAGCTCGATTGAACGCCTCTGGATAGCCGCTGCGGGACATCACCACGCGCTCAGGTGCGGAATCCGAACCGAGCCAGCGCGACAGGCCACGGCCGGTCGGAGCGCCTCCGATCTGAAGCACGAAATCCGGCTCGAGCGGTCGGTGACCCGGCCGAGCCCCGAACAGCGGCTCGAACGCGTCGCACACGAGGCGACCCGGTGTGCCGAACCGGAGCTGGCTCGTCGCCTCCGGGAGCAGCACGAAACCGGACAGTTCGAGGAATCGCTCCAGCGCCGAATAGGACACCGGAGACGAGACGGAAGCCGGACCCGCCAGCACCACGCCGCGCCGGACCCGCCGGATGCGCCGGGCCAGCTCGTCCAGGTCATGCGGTTCGGGAGCGAGCCGCAGTGACCGCGGACGGGGAAGGCCGCCCTCGAACACCCCTTCGATGCGTGAGCGCAGATCGCTCACTTCGGGGGGATCCGCGGTTTCAACCTGCAGGGGCTGGCGGAATCGCGCGTTCAGATGGACCGGGCCGGATTCCGGGGCGAGACTGGCCTGGACTGCTCGCGCGGCCGTTCTGATCAATCCCTCGCAGGCGCGTGGGTCGGGATCGGGAATGCCGAGGTCGAGCGACTGCCGCACGTACCGCCCGAACAGGTTCGACTGGTCGATGGTCTGGTTCGCGCCGCGCGCCTGCAGCTCCGGCGGTCGGTCGGCGGTCAGGACGATCAGCGGCGTACCCGACTGCGACGCTTCGATCACGGCCGGGAAGTAGTGCGCTCCGGCCGTGCCCGATGTACAGACGAGCAGCGTCGGCGCCCCGGTCAGCTTCGCCTGTCCGAGGGCGACGAATCCCGCGACGCGTTCGTCCGCGACGACGCTCGCTTCCAGTCGCCCCTTGGCTTCGAACCGGGAGATCGCCAGCACGAGCGGCGTCGAACGTGAGCCCGGGCTCACGACGGCGCGCCGGACGCCACTGGCGCACAGGGCCTCGATCAGCCACTCGGACCATGCGGCCTGCAGGTGTGCATAGCTCATCCCGGAATCTCTTCCACCCCGAGCCCCGACGACAGACGTCCGAGTTTGTCCTCGGTCTCGAGGTACTCGGCCTCCGGATCCGAGGCCCGTACGATTCCAGCACCGGCGTACAGATAGGCGACCTGTCCCGCGATGAGCGCGGAGCGGATCCCGACCGCGAGTTCGGCATCCCCTGACGACGAAAGCCACCCGACCGGGCCGGCGTACCAGCCTCGTTCCACCGGCTCCGTGTCGGACAGGAAGCGGAGAGCAGCATCCCGTGGAAGTCCA
>JAENXO010000125.1 GCA_016649455.1 Gemmatimonadota bacterium
GAATACCGATGCGTCAGTCGGCGCGACCTTCAGCGCCTTCGCCACGGCCTCCCGCATCGACTTGGAAACTCCGAGGATCTGGGAAGCGCCGCGTTCGACGAGCACTCCCTTGCGCTCCGTCGGGGTCGAGATCTTTCGAGTCCGCAGGAGCGTGAACGCCGCACGGCCGACAAGAACGAGCAGCTGCGTGGCGGTGAACGGCTTCGGAAGATAGTCCCACGCGCCGGCCTGCATCGCTCGGACGCTGCTTTCGGGAGTCGCATGGCCGGTCATGACGATGGCCAGCGTGTCGGGATTCCGTTTGCGAACCTCGGCGAGTATGTCGAGACCGTGCACGTTCGGCATGTTCTGATCGATCAGGACGATGTCGAACTCCTGAGATCGTACCCGCCGAAGCGCCTCTTCCGCCCGGCGCTCGAGCTGCACATCGTACCCCTCCGCCGACAGCACCGTCTCACAACTCTCGAGGATGCTGGGCTCATCGTCTACGACGAACAGTCGGATCGTCCGGAGAATCTCGGGGTCGAGAGCCAGGGGGTTTCCGTCAGGATCCCCGGCGCCGTCTGCCGCCTGCGCTTCCTCGAGAATCTCCTGTTCCAGCTCGTGCATCTCGCTCACTTCGCCCGCTGTCTCCCAGACGCGTCATGGACGCGTCTCCGAGGTCGTACTGGTCCCCGTGCTCATGCGCGGGGCGTCACCGCGGGATTGGGCAATTCCCGGACCGGTGTGGCAGGCGAGCGGCAGTTTCAGTCAAACGGGTGTGGGAGGTCTGCCACGCATCCACCGACCGTCGAAACTCTCAGGCGTGCGTCCGGCGGACACCGGATCGGGATCGTGTGTGTACGCAGAAGTCCGGGATATTCACCCGCGCAGTGTCGCCTCAGGATGCTTCCCTGCCGGTCGAACGAACGGAGGTGTCGACCAGCGCAGCATTGTTTGCCGCAGGTGGCTGTCAGGCCCAGGGACGGGGTCTCGACCGAATCGGAATCCAGTCGCGCGATATTGGTAAGTTTTGCAGGGCGCAGGGGGGTCGTGCAGGACGCACGGCGGGGTCGGGTGGGGCCTCGCTCAGTCTATTCCGGGGCAGAATCTCCTTTCCCACCGAGATCCAGCGTGATCCTGGCGATTCGCTCAGCCGCGTGCCCGTCCCACAAGGGCGGACGAACCTCCGAGCGCTCTGACAGCAGCGCCTCACGGACGACATCCAGCAGGCCGTGGGGGTCTCCGTCATACAGCTGGTTCGTGCCGTGTGTCAGCGTCACCGGACGCTCCGTGTTCGGACGGACCGTGATGCACGGTACTCCGAGCACGGTCGTTTCCTCCTGGATCCCGCCCGAGTCCGTGATTACTCCCGCCGCGTCCTGCATCAGGCCCAGGAAATCCAGGTAGCGAAGTGGCGGGAGGACGACGAGGGGCCCCAACAGGGACTCGATTCCGAGCTCACGGACTCTGGCCGAGGTCCGCGGGTGGAGGGGAATTACGACCGGAAGTTCCGTCCCCATTACGACTTCCCCGAGTGCGGCGAGCATCGCCGCGAGGCGCTCCGGTTCGTCCACGTTCGACGGGCGGTGCAGCGTGACAAGGAGGTAGCCCTTCGGCGGCAGCCCCATGCCCTCGGCTACGCCGAGCGCCGCCGCTGCTGCCCGGTGCCGCTCCAGCGTGTCGATCATCACGTTGCCGACGAAATGAACCCGCTCAGCGGGAACGCCCTCACGAGCCAGATTCTCGTCTGCCGACGATTCGGTGGTGAACAGGGCGTCGCTCAACCGATCCGTAACAACGCGGTTGATTTCCTCGGGCATCGTCCAGTCGCCGCTGCGCAGTCCGGCCTCTACGTGGGCCACGCGAATCCCCAGCTTCGCCGCAACGAGGGCTGCGGCCACTGTGGAGTTGACATCGCCCACGGTGAACACCCAGTCCGGCCGCTCGCGCTCGAGCACGGGCTCGAGTGCGATCATCACTCGTCCCGTCTGCACACCGTGTGAGCCCGAACCAACCCCCAGGTTGACATCCGGGCGTGGCAGACCAAGATCATCAAAAAAATAGTTCGAAAGTTCTTCGTCGTAGTGCTGCCCCGTATGGACGAGTACCTGCTCGACCTCCCCGGTCCGCTCGAATGCATGTATGACCGGGGCGATCTTCATGAAGTTGGGCCGAGCTCCGACGATATGGACGATCTTCAAGCTCTCACTCCATCGTTCGACCTATTCAACTGTTACGCTCTTGGCCAGGTTGCGTGGCTTGTCGACATCGCATTCCCGCAGGACTCCAATGTGGTAGGCCAGAAGCTGCAGCGGAATACTGGTCAGAATCGGCAGCAGACCGTCCTTCGTGTGCGGCACGAAGAGCACCTCGTCGGCCAGTTCCGCCACGCCGTTCGGGTGGGTCGTGACCGCGATCAACCGACCTCCGCGAGCTTTCACTTCCTGCATGTTCGACTTGACCTTCGCGTAGGTCGCGTCGCGAGGCGCGACGACGACCACCGGCATGTTCTCGTCGATCAACGCGATCGGCCCGTGCTTCATCTCGGCCGCCGAGAACCCCTCGGCGTGCACGTAGCTGATCTCCTTGAGCTTCAACGCCCCTTCGAGGGCGACCGGGTAGCTATATCCTCGCCCGAGGTAGAGGAAGTTGTCATGCGAGAGCAGCCGCTGGGCCAGAGCCTCGATCTCCTCGGCCTGCTCCAGCACCTCCTCTACCTGGCGGGGCAGCGCCTGGAGGGCGTCGATCCAGCCGCAAACCTCCTGCTCGGACAGCACCCCCCGCTTGTCGGCCATGCACAGCGCGAACAGCGCCATCGCCGTGACCTGCGAGGTGAACGCCTTGGTGGATGCGACGCCGATCTCGGGACCGCAATGCAAATATACGCCGGCATCCGTAAGTCGGGCGACGGAGCTGCCGACCGTGTTCACAATGCCCAGCGTCGTGCAACCGCGCTCCCTGGCCAGTTCGATCGCGGCAAGCGTATCCGCGGTCTCGCCAGACTGCGAGACTCCGATCACCAGTGTTCCCTCTTCGAGGACTGGATTCCGGTACCGCCACTCGGAAGCGTATTCGACCGTGGCGGGAACCCGACACAGCTCCTCGAGCAGGTTGGCGCCAATCGCGGCCGCGTGCCATGACGTTCCGCAGGCAGTGAAGATGACCCGTTTCGCGTCCCGCAGGGCGGGGGCCACATCGCGGAGGCCGCCGAGCCGCACGCCGGTGGAGCCAGGCAGGATTCTGCCCCGCATCGTCTGGGCAATCGTCTCGGGCTGTTCGTAGATCTCCTTCAGCATGAAGTGGGAGTATCCACCTCGCTCCGCTTCCTGGAGATCCCACTCGATTTCCTGGATCGGCTTGTCGACCTTGGTAAGGGCTTCCATGCACACGATGTCGCAGCCGGTGGCGTCGAACACGGCCATCTCGCCGTCGTCCAGGTACAGAACGCGGCGGGTGTAGGGGAGGATCGCCGATGCGTCCGAAGCCGCGTAGATCGCTCCCCGACCGAGACCGATCATCAGGGGAGAACCCCGGCGGGCGCAGACGATCCGACCCGGCTCGTTCGCCGAAATGACGGCGATCCCGAATGTGCCTTCGACCAGGCGCAGGGCTCGCGCGACGGCAAGCTGAAGCGGCGGCACCTTCTGCTCCGAGATCAGGTGCGCCAGGACCTCCGAGTCCGTATCAGATCGGAACTGGTGTCCGCGGCGAATGAGCTGCTCGCGCAACAGATCGGCGTTCTCGATGATTCCGTTGTGCACGACGGCGATCTCGCCCGCCGTATCTATGTGCGGATGGGCGTTCGCCTCGGTCGGTGGACCGTGCGTCGCCCAACGGGTATGCGCGATCCCCGCCGATCCGGCCACCGGGTTCTCCGCCACGACGCGGTTCAGTCCCTCGATCCGGCCGGCGACGCGCCTGAGCTCGAGTCCCTGTCCATTCTGAATGGCCAGGCCGGCCGAGTCGTAGCCCCGGTACTCGAGTCTTTCGAGCCCGGCGAGGAGAATCGGAGCTGCCTCTCCCGATCCGACGTATGCGACGATTCCACACATTTGCTGGTATCCCCCGTAATTCCCTTTCGTGATCCGTCCAGGATGTCACGAAGGTCAGGGTACAAGTCGCGGGCCAGTCATACGATTTCTTCCGGATCGGAAGCTGGCACCAGTTCTTTTGTCGCGGACTTTCAGCATGTCTTCCGGTGAAGGAGTAGATCTTCGCTCTAGACGGCTGGCCTGGTCGGACCGGTCGGTGTTGCGCTCCCACCACAAGACCGGGGCCGGACAACTAGTGGCTACGCGTCTCATGCAACCAGAGCGGATCCCGCACCGGAAACCGGGATCTGGCCCAAAAGAGTCAGTCCGGCGAAATCTGGCTCAGGGAGTTGGCACTCCACCGATACCTCGGGTAACTTCAGCGCTGTCGCCGCGTATGTCGTTCATCGTGAGTGCTTCAGAACGGGCACGTGACTGGGCAACCAGGACGCCTCGGAATGGCACCTGTCCTGCAAATTGGGTCAGCGAGCTTTCTGGCAGTTGCCTTGCGGAGGCCCCGCGGAAGCGAGCCGAGCGAAACTGAGGCTGGAACCGAGAACGTGACCGAAGGAGAACTGGTCGAGGAATACATGTGGGACGGCGGCCTGGTTGACGGTCCGTTCTCTGGTGTTCATTTCGACGTCGCGTTCGGCGAATCAGCCGCACTCAGCAAGTGCCCGGTCCCTCAAGCGACAGCGCTCGATGAGAGACAGCCTGTGGATCAAAGACCCGGTCTACCAAAGGGAGGTAAGATCACCTGCGCTTCGACTGAGCGGATGGAGCAGGTCATGGGCAATCGTCCCAAGGTCGGTCTGGAGGAAGGCCACTCCCGATTCCGTGCCTGGCTTGACGGAACGGCAAAGGTCAAGACCTGACATGCCGCTTCGCACACTGCGGTCGCGCGTCGGGAGCGCGATCAGGTATCTCCGGCTCCCAACGGCCGCCAAGGATGAGTGCAGAACCGACCGTGGTCCCCTGCCCGCTACCGCTCCAGATACAGGTCAGGCTCTCAGTGCTTGTCTCGACTGGCTCTGCGCCGCCCAGGACTACTCCACCTCCGGAGATGGAGGGGTAAGTCGTCACTACAGCCTGTTGACGGGTTGGAGTTCGTCCTATCCCGAGACGACTGGCTACATCGTCCCCACGATCTTGGGTGCCGGAGACCGGTTCGCGGACTCGAACCTCACGGCGCGTGGACGTCGAATGCTCGACTGGCTCGTTTCGATTCAGTTAGAGGACGGGGGCTTCCAGGGTGGGATGATCGACCAGACACCGGTGGTCCCAGTCACTTTCAACACAGGACAGATCCTGATGGGGCTCGCCGACGGCGCGCGCCGCTTTGGAGAACCGTTCCGGAATCCGATGCGTGCCGCTGCGGACTGGCTGACAAGGACCCAGGACCCTGACGGATGCTGGCGAAGCCACCCGACACCGTTTGCGGAACCGGGTGAGAAGGCATACGAGACGCACGTCGCCTGGGGTCTGATGGAAGCCGTGCGAACGGAACACAGAGACGATTGGCAGGCCGCGGCGCTGCGAAACGTCGACTGGGCGCTGACACTCCAGTCGGAGAACGGGTGGTTCGCTCGGTGCTGCCTCAACGACCCGGACTACCCGCTGACCCATACGCTCGGATACGCGCTGCGGGGGATCGTCGAGGCTTGGCGTCTTTCGCGGGAACAACGGTACCTCGAGGCAGCTGTGATTACCGCAGATGGCCTTCTTTCGGCCCAGCGTCCGGATGGCTCGCTGCCGGGACGACTCGGGCCTGACTGGGCACCGCGCGTCTCCTGGAGCTGTCTCACCGGAAACGCGCAGATAGCCGCTTGCTGGCTGATGCTATACGCCGATACGGGAAACAGGATGTACGCTGAATCCGCGCTGCTCACTAACGCTTTTTTGCGCCGAACGATCTGCCTTGAGGGCCCGGACGAGTCACGTGGTGGCGTAAAGGGCTCGTACCCCGTGTGGGGCGACTACGGCCGGTTCCAGTATCTTAACTGGGCCGCGAAATTCGCGATTGACTCGTTCCTGCTTGAGATCGACGCCAACATCTGATCAGACCAGCGGCGAGTATCCGAACGATCCACGCGTAGCCGATGTACGTGCGGGAGACAGGCGGCGGCGCAACAAACGAGCAGCGTTATCGCTGGGGACCAAACAGTACCGCCTATTCATTCCGACGAACGACGGCGGCGGTGTCCCCTCCAAGTGACGTAGGGACTACCTGGTAGATACTGGAAGACCCGCCTGTAGATGTCTCCTCCACGAGAAAAACCGGCCTTCGTGATCGCACGTTGGGAGGAAGTGTTGCCGACACCGGTGAGAGCGTAAACCTTGTTCAGCCCCTGTTTGCGAGCGAGATCCATCAACTGGCCGATCACGACCGGAAAGATGCCTCTCCCGCGAAACCGCGACGCCGTGATGGCGTGAGTGATTTCTGCTTCGCCTGGCTGCAGCTTCAGGTTCCGGACAGGGAGCAGGGCATCGTGCTCGTGCGGGATCAGCCAGCTCACGTGGGCCAGTTCCCCGTCGATCCAAACACCCCAAGCGTCGGAGAATTCGCGCTCTCGAAACCTGGCAGCATACGGTGAGAGTTCGTCGTCACGAGACTCGAGCGACCGGATTTCATCGATCGTCATGTACCTCATGCTCCAGTTCTCGGGCAATGCTGGAGCCATCGGAAACGAATCGACGTCCGCTACGAACACAAGACTCTTCTCGACCCGTCCTGACAACGTTCGGGGGATCTCCAGAGGGTCGTTCCGGACCAGGTCAACTAGCGTGCTGGCCTTCTTTCGCACCGCCGACCCCAAGTAGCAGCTTACTTTTTCCAGCTTCACCGTGGTGCCACCGAAGCCGCGCTTGTACTCCGCGAGTCCAGAGGCCGGATCGCTCACCCCTCCCATGTGGAGCACCGAGAGACCATCGGCGCGGAGCCGCTCGCTCATCTCGAAACGGAGGAAATGTGCCGCGCTCCGCTCCATGCCCTCCGGGGTGGCTCCCGAAGAATGGGTGTATGCGCCTTCTTCCGCAAAGAGAACGAGGATCGATGAAAGTACGCGACCCTCAGGGCACACCGCCTGAAAATACTCCCCCGCCCCGGCGTCAACGAACGCCTGAAAGTAGTCCGGGTCCGTTGCTCCCCCGACGTCCGCAGAAACATGTCGACGTCGGGCATGTCTGGCTCGTCGAGATGCCGGGCGATGGTGCGCTCGTCCACCCGGTCAGGGTCGATCCGGCCGGCGGCGACGCCACGGGCGATCGCCCGCACCGCGTCGGCGATCTCGGCCCGGCCGCCGTAGTTGACGCA
>JAENXO010000366.1 GCA_016649455.1 Gemmatimonadota bacterium
TCGAAGGAGATCGAACTCCTCCCGGGCGACCTGTTGTTCACCGGGACGCCGGCCGGAGTCGGTCCGCTGCTGGTCGGGGACCGCGTGGAGGCGACGATCGAGGGAATCGCCAGCCTCACGGTCGAGATCACTGCTCCGGCCTGACTCGATCAGCCCAGGAAGCGGTCCCGGACGTCCTCACCGGGCATGGGACAGAAGTCCTTCCGGCCGAACCAGCGATACCGGTTCCGAGCCACAAGATCGTACGCTCCGTCCCGCATGGGTCGCGGCACGACTCGCAGCACGACCAGCGCTCGCCACGGCAGGCTGAGCCGCGAAGCGATCCTAATCGCAGCCTCGCTGCGCGCGTACGTCAATCCGTCCTCCACCAGAATCACGCTGTCGGCCGATGTTCCCTCTCGGATCCCTTCAGTGGTGAGATCCCGACCGGTCTCCGACTCAAGGGGCGCGAATCGGAATCTGGCCTCACTGTCCCGCGCCAGGATGAAGCGGACGGCCGCGTGACAGAGGTTGCAGACGCCGTCGAACAGGACGATCGGGCCGTCTTCTCGCGTTTCAGTCATGGACCAATCATAGCCCGGGTCCGATTGACGCGGAACGAAGCGAGCCCCAGCTTGCGCGGCGTCGCGCGATTCATCAACCGATCTGTGGAGCCCGGATGTCCGGACGCACCCTTCCGCCTTCGGCCTATGAACCGAAACCAGGTGAGGAGTTCGTCCCCCTCACCGCCGGCGAGACGCTGACCGAGTTCACGCTCAAGGCAGTCGCCACGGGAATCGTGCTCGGGGTCGTGTTCGGCGCCGCCAATACCTATCTGGGACTCAAGGCGGGCCTCACGATCAGCACTTCGATTCCGGTCGCGGTGCTCACGGTGGTCGCATTCCGGGTGATGGGAGCGTTCGGTCTCAAGCACTCGATTCTCGAGACGAACATGTCGCAGACCGTCGGGTCGGCGAGTTCGTCGGTGGCATCGGGCGTGCTGTTCACGATCCCCGCCCTGTTCATGTGGGGAATGGACCCGGCGTGGCTCCAGTTGACGCTGCTCGCGATGAGCGGCGGACTGATCGGAGTCCTCGCGATGGTGCCGCTCAGGCGATACCTGATCCAGCGCGAGCACGGTACCCTGCCATATCCCGAGGGGATGGCCTGCGCCGAGGTCCTGGTCGCGGCGGAGGAAGGCGGGGAGCAGGCCTCGGGCGTGTTCTGGGGCATCGGCGTCGGGATGTTGTTCAAGCTCGTCACCGACGGACTGAAACTTGTCCCCGGCAAGTTCGCGATCGGCCTTCCATTCCGCGCCAGCCTGTCCGCGAGCGTCTCGCCTCCGCTGATTGGCGTGGGGTACATCCTCGGAATCCGAATCGCCACGGTGATGGTAGCGGGCGGCGCACTGTCGGCTCTCGTGATCATACCGGCGATCTATCTCTGGGGCTCGGGACTTACCGAGCCGCTGTTTCCGGAGACGGAGAAACTGATCCGGGACATGAACTCAGCGGAGCTGTGGAATCGCTACGTCCGCTATATCGGGGCGGGAGCCGTCGCCACCGGTGGGATCATTACGCTGATCAAGTCGATTCCGACGATGATCGAGTCGTTCAAGCTCGGAATCAGCCAGATCTCCGGGCGTGGCAGTAACGGCGAGCTGGAAACCGTGCGCACCGACCGGGACCTCAACTTCGGGCTCGTGCTCGGCTTCGTGGCGGCCGTGCTCCTGGTACTCACGCTTGTCCCGGGTATTCTCGGCGAACTGGATTCGATTCCGGTCCGAGCGATCGCCTCGCTGTGCATTGCCGTATTCGCTTTCTTCTTCGTGACCGTGAGTTCGCGGATCGTCGGGCTCGTGGGCGTCACCTCGAACCCGACGTCGGGAATGACGATCGCCACTCTGCTCGGCACCAGCCTGATATTCATGCTTCTCGGGTGGACTGACACGGCAGGCAAGGCGACCGCACTGATGGTGGGAACGGTCGTCTGCATCGCGGCGTCGATCGCCGGGGACACTTCGCAGGATCTGAAAACGGGCTTTATCCTCGGAGCGACCCCGTACAAGCAGCAGATCGGAGAACTGATCGGCGTTGTGACCTCCGCCGGCGTGGTGGTCCTGGTCGTAATGCTGTTGCACGGAACGGTGGAGGGTGGACTGGGCGGCGCCGAACTGCCGGCGCCTCAGTCAGTGCTGATGAAGCTGGTGATCGACGGTGTGCTGGATCAGAATCTGCCGTGGTCACTGATCCTGATCGGGATCGGGATCGGACTCGCAGCCTCTCTGTTCAAGATTCCCGTCCTGGCCTTCGCGGTCGGCGTCTACCTTCCTCTGTACACGATGGCGGCAGTGTTCCTGGGCGGGTTGCTGCGCTGGACCCTGACGCGGAACGTACCGGTAGAGGAGGCTGAACGACGACGGGAGCGCGGAATCCTGTTCGGGTCCGGGCTGGTCGGAGGAGGAGGGTTGACCGGGGTCCTGCTGGCGCTGTGGGTCGCGGTGAGCGGAGGCAAACCGATCCCGGGAGTCGGCATCGAGCTGCCACACGTAGTGGACGAAGCCCTCGCCCTGCTGACGATCGGCGCGATCCTGTGGACAATGGCCTGGTTCATCCGGCGCGGCGAAGCATGACCGTCGCGCCGGCGAACCTGTGGGCTCGGATCAGATCTTGAGTAGCACCAGCAGCACGACCAGAATCACGATCAGGATCAGATAGGCCTTCTTGCGGTTTCCTTCTGCCATTGGATCCTCCTAAAAATGTGCGTCCGGCATCGATGCAGGGCGCTCCCTCAGTCCGTCCCGGCCTCGCCGTCACAAATTCCAGTGAACTGCATGACTACCGTCCGCCGGCGTGGACGATTGTCGAAGTCACACAACACGACCTGCTGCCAGGTCCCCAGAGTCGGTTTCCCCTGCTGGACCGGGATGGAAATCGATGGTCCGATGAGCGCTGCCCGGACATGTGAAAACCCGTTTCCGTCTCCCCAGCGCCGGTCGTGAGCATAGTCCGATCCTCGGGGAGCGATCCTCTCAATCGTGCGCCGGAGATCCGCCAGCGCGCCAGACTCGTACTCGATCGTCGTGATCCCGGCAGTTGAGCCGGGTACGAACACGACCAGGATACCTTCCCGGGCCTCGTGGACGGCGAGGAAGTCCTGGATGGGGCTGGAAAGGTCCAGAATGGAGCCGTCTCCATCTGTCGACAGCTCCGTTCGCCCGGCGACGACGACCGGCGCAACTACCATCACTCAGTCTACCTCAATTCGCGCCACAACGGCCGGAA
>JAENXO010000150.1 GCA_016649455.1 Gemmatimonadota bacterium
CAACTATGCCGGAGCAGACTCGGTCGCGAAAACGCTCGAGCAGCTCGCGACTCCCAACCGGGGACAGGTCGTAGCGTACCAGGGTGCGAACTCGGTGATCGTGACGGATGTTCCGTCGGTAGTCGCCCGGATGGATACGCTCATCCGGAGCCTCGACCGGCAGACGCCCCAGGTGTCGATCGATGCGAAGATCATCTTCGTGGATCGCACGGACGTGCAGGAACTGGGCATTGTATACGACCTGAAGGACGTGAACGGTGACACGTACGGGAACTCGATCAACGACGTGATCGCTGTGCCCGATCCGTTCAATCCGGGCCAGCTGACGAACCAGACTCTGGTCGATCTCGCGGGTAGCTCGATCGCGGCCCTCGCCAACGCGAACGACCGTGTCCTCAGCCCGTCGTTGCAGATTCTCGCCTCCACGGCGTTCGGAAATTTTTCGCTTTCCGCCTTCATCGAGGCTCTCGAACAACATAAGCTGTCCGATGTACAGGCAGCGCCGTCGATCCAGGTGGTGGACAACCACCGGGCCCGGATCCAGGTCGGTGAGAAGACGCCGGTCCGTGTGCTCGACTCGGGATCGGGTAACGTGCAGGCGCAGGCGACGGTCACGTGGGAGGACACGGGGATCATCCTCGAGGTGACTCCGCACATCACGAACAACCTGCAGATCCTGCTCGACGTGTCGGCTGAGCGATCGGGTATCCAGACGGACATTCCGGACATCGGATACACGTTCAAGAAGCAGATCGGCCAGACGCGGCTGCTGCTCGACGATGGCGAGACGATGGTGATCGGCGGGCTCACGCTCAGCGAGGTCGAGCGGTCGGAGACGGGAATCCCTCTGCTGATGGACATCCCGGTCATCGGTTTTCTGTTCCGGACGACCAAGACGAGCGAGAAGAAACAGGATCTGATCATCCTCGTCACGCCGCACATCGTGAATTGATTCGGACTGCCCGACAGGCCACTGATCGACGGGTCGGGGCCCGGCTGCGGCCGGGCCCCGCTTTGTTTCCGGGAGCCATGGCCAGTACGGTGTCTCAGTGACATCCGGTCTGACCTCCAGGCCCGAGACCTGTATGGGAGCGCGATGCTGAAAAGGTTCCGTTTCACCACCGCCGGCGAATCGCATGGCGAGGGCATGTACGTGATCGTCGAAGGCGTACCGGCGGGGGTTCCGCTCCAGCCGGATGATGTCGCTCGGGACCTGGCTCGCCGACAGCTCGGCTACGGTCGAGGCGAGCGCATGTCGATCGAACGCGATGCCGGACAGATCGTGGCCGGTGTTCGGCTCGGCGAGACCATCGGTTCTCCGGTGGCGATCCGGATTCCGAATCGCGATCACGAGAACTGGCGCGTAGCGATGGCGATCGAAGCCCGCCCCGAAGCTGATGACGAGACGCTGCGGCGGGTTCTGCTGCCTCGCCCGGGCCACGCGGACCTGGTGGGACTTCTGAAGTACGATCGCCGTGACGCGCGCGACGTGCTCGAGCGATCGAGCGCCCGGGAGACGGCTGCCAGGGTCGCTGCCGGATCAGTCGCACGCAGACTGCTCCTCGAACTCGGCATCGCTGTTGGGAGCCACGTGGTGCAGATCGGCGCGGTGCGGACCGAACGGGAGTTACCTCTTCCCGCTGACCTGAACGGCGCGTCAGACGCTTCCGACGTTCGCTGTCTCGACCTGGCCGCGGCCGACCGAATGCGTGCGGCAATCGCAGCAGCTGCCGCGGCGGGTGACACACTCGGCGGGGTGTTCGAGGTCGTGGCGCGAGGCGCTCCCGTCGGACTCGGCAGTCACGTGTCGTGGGATCGAAGGCTGGATGCGCGCATCGGTGCCGCTATGCTCTCGATCCAGGCGATGAAGGGGATCGAGATCGGCCTCGGGTTCGACGCAGCAGAGCGACCGGGTTCACAGGTTCACGATGAGATCGAGCTGGAGCCTGCGAATCGTCGCACCGGTGGATTCCGCCGCAGTCACAACCATGCGGGCGGACTGGAGGGCGGAATGACGACCGGTGAACCGCTGGTCGTGCGAGTCGCGATGAAACCGCTCAGCTCGTTGAGGAAGCCCCTCGCCAGCGTGGACCTGAATACGGGACAGCATGCCGAGGCCGTGCGCGAGCGGAGCGACGTGTGCGCGGTTCCTGCCGCGGCGGTCGTCGGGGAGGCGATGCTATCCCTCGTCCTGGCAGATGCGCTGAGCGAGAAGTTCGGCGGAGATTCCCTGGCGGAGATGCGACAGAACCTGGAAGCCGGCCTCGAGCGCGTCAATTCGGCGGCCCCATTCCGATCGCCATGATGCCGGTAGTACCGGCCGAATGACCCTGCCTGAGCGGGGTCCCGGGTCGCCCGTCGTGCTCGTCGGGCTGATGGGTTCCGGGAAGAGCACCGTCGGAAGGTTGCTCTCCGAGCGGTGGCGAGTGCCGTTCGTAGATCTCGACGCCGAGATCGAGCGAACGGCAGGACTCTCGATTGCCGAGATTTTCGAGTTGGAGGGCGAGTCCGGATTCCGGGCTCGGGAGGCCGAGGCGACTGGGGCGGTTGTCGCGTCAGGGCCGATGGTTATCGCCGCGGGTGGCGGCTGGATGGCCAGTCCGGAAACCCGTGGTGCGTGGCCGGATGCGATCCGCGTCTGGCTCCGCGTATCGCCGCGGGAGGCCGCGCGGCGCCTCGCGATGCACGAAGTTCAGCGCCCCCTGCTGGCGAACGAATTGCCGGAGAAGGTGTTGCAGGAGTTGCTCGACCGGAGGTTGCCTGCCTACCGCCTGTCCACGTATACCGTAGACACTTCGAATCGGACGGCCGCCCGCGTGGCGGAGGAAGTAGCCGCTGTAATCGACCGGGCCGGGGCCGAGGTCGCCGACTCACGAACGGATTCTGAACTGAACATGGAGTAATAGACCGGAATGGCGAGTCGCAAAGCAAAACACCTCGTGATCGTCGAGTCGCCCACCAAGGCGCAGACCCTGGGTCGAGTACTCGGGGAAGACTATGCCGTGGAGGCCACGTCAGGTCACGTGGTGGACCTGCCCAAGAAAGGGCTCGCCGTCGATGTCGAAAACGGTTTCAAACCTGAGTACGTTACTGTCAGGGGGAAGGGAACCGTCATCGCATCGCTGAAGAAGCAGGCCAGGACTGTCGACGATGTGCTGATCGCCACGGACCCTGATCGTGAGGGCGAGGCGATCGGATTCCACATTGCGCAGAAGCTGGGATACGAGACCGACGACGGTGAACGGTTCCGTCGCGTGCGTTTCAACGAGTTCACGCGTGAAGCGGTCATGAAGGCACTGGAGAATCCGGGCCAGATCGACATGCTGCAGGTCGATGCGCAACAGGCCCGCCGGATCCTCGACCGCCTGGTGGGCTACGGATTGTCGCCGCTGCTGTGGAAGAAGATCTCACCGGTCGATCCTGTGAGCCGTCGTCCGCTGTCCGCCGGGAGGGTACAGTCGGTCGCGGTCCGGATACTTGTGGAGCGTGAGCGCGAGCGGCGCCGGTTCCGATCCGGTAGCTGGTGGGACCTGCTCGCCACGCTCGGTTCCGACGGCGGTGAGTTTCCGGCCAGGCTCACGAAGCTGGCCGGGAAGCCGGTTGCTACCGGGCGCGACTTCTCTCCCGACACCGGCATGCCAGCCGATGAGCAGGCCGTCGCACAGCTGGATGAGCCGGGTGCGCGCGAACTCGTGGCCCGTCTCGATGACGAGACCTTCGTCGTTTCGAACATCGCATCGAAAGATTTCAGCCAGAAACCATATGCGCCGTTCAGGACCTCCACTCTGCAGCAGGAGGCGAACAACAAGCTGAATCTCTCGGCGCGGGATACGATGCGCGTCGCCCAGCGGTTGTACGAAGCCGGCCACATCACGTACATGCGAACGGACTCCGTGCGCCTCTCATCTCAGGCTATCGGGGCCGCGCGTGCGCGGATCGAAGAGAAGTACGGCACGGAGTTCCTCAGCCCGACGCCGAGGAATTACGGCAAGCAGGCGAAGGGAGCACAGGAGGCCCACGAGGCGATTCGACCCGCGGGGAACCAGATGCGGACGGCGCAGGAGCTCAGTCTCTCCGGGCGAGAGGCAGCGCTGTACGAACTGATCTGGAAGCGGATGATGGCGACGCAGATGGCTGACGCACGGCGCCGAACCGTCCAGGCCACGATTCAGGCAGCCGATGCCGAGTTCCAGGCCAGCGGCAAGACGACCGTGTTTCCCGGCTTTCTACGGGCCTACGTGGAGGGGAGTGACGACCCCGAGGCCGCGCTGGACGATCGGGAGGTCTTCCTTCCGCTGCTGGCGGAAGGTGACGAGCTGGAGCGGATCGTGCTGGAGGCCGAGGGCCATGAGACCCGACCGCCGGCCCGCTACAACGAGGCCAGCCTCGTGAAGGCGCTGGAGGCTGAAGGAATCGGCCGTCCGAGCACGTACGCCCCGACCATCGCGACGATCCAGGAGCGCGGTTACGTGGATCGGAACGGGAAGCAGCTCGTCCCGACCTTCCTGGCGTTCGCGGTGACCAGGTTACTCGAGGAGCACTTCGAGGACCTGGTCGATCCCGGTTTCACCTCTCGCATGGAGTCGGATCTCGACCGGATCGCCGACGGCGACGTGCAGTGGCAGGTATTTCTCGAAGATTTCTACCGCGGGCCGGACGGATTCGAGACGCGTCTGGAGGAACAGGGTCAGAAGATCGACCCTCGAAAAGCATCGACTCTCGGCGATTTCGACGATCTCGATGGGGAGGTCCGTATCGGCCGCTACGGCCCGTTTCTCGAGCTGGCAGAAGACGGGGAACCTCTGCGAGTCACCCTTCCCGAGGGCCTGGCGCCGGCGGATCTGTCGCCGGACAAGGCGAGAGAGCTCATAGAGGCGAAGGAGAAGGCGGATCAGCCGCTCGGAGTGGATCCGGAAACCGGCCTGGCCGTGCGCCTGCTCGTCGGGCGATACGGTCCGTTCGTGCAGCTCGGGGAGCAGGAGGAGGATGGTCCCAAGCCGAAGCGGGCCTCTCTGCCGAAGGGCGTTGGTCCCGAGGACGTGGACCTGGACGTGGCGTTGGGTCTGCTTTCCCTTCCGCGTCTGCTGGGCGAACACCCCGAGAAGGGTGGAGAAGTGAAGGCTGGCATCGGTCGCTACGGGCCATATGTGGTACACGAAGGAGACTTCAGGTCGCTCCAGCCGGAGGATGATGTCCTCACGGTGGAACTCGACCGCGCCGTCGAACTCCTCGCCCAGCCGAAGGCCGGACGGAAGCGATCCGCGCCCAAGGTGCTGCGTGAACTCGGAGCGCATCCGGAAGACGGTGAGCCGATGCAGATCCTCGATGGTCGCTACGGCCCATATGTGAAGCATGGCAAGACCAATGCGTCCCTTCCGAAGGACATGGCGCCGGAGCAGCTGGACGTGGCCGGCGCGGTCGAGCTGATCGCGGCCCGGGTAGCCCGCGGAGGTGGAGACCGGAAGGGTTCGGGCAATCGGCGTGGGAGAGCGAAGAAGGGATGACTGAGCGCCGTATCCCGGTAGTCGGGGGCGGCCTGGCGGGCTCTGAGGCGGCCTGGCAGCTGGCCGAGCTCGGATATGATGTAGACCTGTTCGAGATGCGACCGGTCCGCGAGACTCCGGCTCACAGGACCGGAGAATTGGCCGAGGTCGTATGCACGAACTCATTCAAGGCCGAAGCGCTCGACACTCCGCATGGGCTGCTCAAGGCCGAGATGCGCATGCTCGGCTGCCAGCTGCTGGAGATCGCCGATGCGACGCGGGTTCCCGCTGGCGCGGCGCTCGCCGTCGATCGCGAAGAGTTTTCCGGAGAAGTCTCTCGTCGGCTCGGCTCCCACCCACGAATCAGAATCGTGCGGGAGGAAGTCACCGAACTTCCCATTGCGCCGGCAATCATCGCGACGGGGCCTTTGACCTCAGATGCGCTGGCGGAGAGAATCAGTCGCCGACTCGGTGAGCAGCATCTCGCATTCTTCGACTCGATCGCGCCGATAGTGGCCGGCGAATCGTTGCGACATGATATCGTCTATCGAGCGTCCCGATACGGGAAAGGCGATGCTGACTACCTGAACTGTCCGATGGACGAGTCCGAATATGGAGCGTTCCTCGCTGCGCTCCTGGCGGCCGACGTGCACCGCGCTCCCGAATGGGACGAGGTCCCGTACTTCGAGGGGTGTCTGCCGATCGAAGTGATGGCGGGGCGTGGGCCTGAGACACTCCGGTACGGTCCGATGAGACCGGTGGGCCTGAACGATCCCCGCACCGGCCTCCGTCCGCATGCGGTCGTACAACTGCGGACGGAGGACCAGGACGGCCGGATGTGGAACCTCGTCGGGTTTCAGACCCGGCTCAAGCTCGGTGAGCAGCAACGGGTATTCCAGCTGATACCAGGACTCGAGGACGCCGAGTTTCTCCGCTTCGGCTCGATCCACAGGAATACCTACCTCAACGCGCCGGCCCGGCTGTCACCGCACGGCGGGCTGCCGGACGAGCCCGGACTGCTGTTCGCCGGTCAGCTGACCGGGGTCGAGGGGTACACCGAG
>JAENXO010000340.1 GCA_016649455.1 Gemmatimonadota bacterium
CGCATCTCCGTCCGCATCGAGCCGGGATCGACCGCGTTCGACGTGATCCCGTCGGCCTCGAGCTCGCCCGCCAGCATCTCGGACAGCGCCTCGACCCCGTTCTTCGAAGCGCAATACGCTCCCCACAACGGCCTTCCATGATCGCCGACCCCGGACGAAATGTGGATCATGGATCCGTGCGTCTCGCGGAGCGCGGGGATCGCTGCCTTCGCGAACAGGAAGGCACCGGTGAGATTGACGTCCACGACCTGGCGCCAGACATCGACTGAAGACTGCTCGATTGGTACCCGTTGACCGAGCAGGGACGCGTTGTTGACCAGGATATCCACTGGCCCCAGGGTGGCCCGGGTTTCCGCGACCCACGCGACCATGTCCGTCTCCGAGGTCACGTCCGCGACCACGCCCAGCGCCCGCCCTCCATTCGCCTCGATCTCGCGAACCACGCTCTCGAGCTCAGCGGCGTTCCTGGCGCACAGCGATACCGCCGCGCCTTCCGCCGCGAAGCGCGTCGCCAGCGCCGCTCCGAGTCCCTTCGACCCACCCGAGATCATCGCTACCTTGCCGGACAGTTCCATCGACACCTCTCTATCGTCGTTCGTTCGTGTCACCGGTCCTCGTTGACGTCCCCGAACCCCGGTCGCAGCTTCTGACTACCATGAGATCAGCCGAATCCAACCTGCCGCCACGAATCCGGAGCTCTCCGCCGGGTCCCCGGTCGCTCGCTCTCGCCCGTCGTCTTCGGGCGGTCGAGTCGAGGAACGTGACGTTTCTGTCCGACGAGTTCCCCATCTTCTGGCGGAAGGCGCGTGGCAGCAATGTCTGGGACGTGGACGGAAACCGGTTCGTAGACCTGACGGCCGGTTTCGCGGTCGCCGGTGCGGGGCACCGAAACCCGCGCGTCGTCACTGCCCTGAGACAGCAGATCGCGCAATTGCTGCATGGCATGGGCGACGTGCACCCGCCGGAGATCAAGGTCCGGCTGCTGGAGCGGCTCTCCGAGATCTCCCCCTTCCCGGACACGCGCGTGATCCTGGCGAATACCGGCGCCGAGGCAATCGAGGCGGCGCTGAAGACGGCACGCCTGCGTACCGGCAAGCCCGGCGTCATCGCGTTCACGGGCGCGTACCACGGCCTGACGTACGGGGCACTGGCGGCGACGGACCGGGAGCTGTTCCGGGTTCCGTTCGAGGACCAGCTTAATCCGCACGTCGTACGGGCTCCATATCCCCACCCGTTCCGCCCACCGTCCGGGATAGCTGGTTCCGACGACATCGGCGCTGCTTCCCTGGCTGCAGTCCGACGGCTTCTCGACGGACCCGGAGGGGAGTCGATCGGCTGTGCGATCATCGAGCCCGTGCAGGGACGGGGCGGCGATGTCGTTCCCCCGGACGGGTTCCTCTCAGGGCTGGCCGAACTGTGCCGGGCTCGGGGCGTGGTCCTCGTGTTCGACGAGATCTATTGCGGCCTGGGGCGAACGGGGCGGCTGTTCGCTTGCGAACACGAGGGCGTGGTGCCCGACCTGCTGTGTATCGGCAAGGCGCTTTCAGGGGCGCTTCCGATCGCCGCCTGCCTCGGACCGGCGGATGTCATGGACTCGTGGCCCGAATCCACCGGTGAAGCGAAGCACACTTCGACCTTCCTCGGGAATCCGCTCGCCTGCGCGGCGGCCATCGCCTCGCTGTCCGAAATCGAGCGGCACGCCCTGGCAGCGAGAGCGGGACAGGAGGGTGTGCGGTTCTTCGAACGACTCCAGGCGCTGACGGACCGCCACGCTTGCATCGGCGAAGTCCGCGGCCGGGGCCTGATGGTCGGCCTCGACCTCGTCCGGAATCCCGGCACCAGGAAGCCCGACCCGGAGCTCGCCGGGCGGTTGGTTACCGGGGCGCTGCGTCGAGGCTGGCTCCTGCTGGCCGGCGGACCGGATGGAAACGTGATCTCTCTGTCGCCGCCGCTGACGATTTCCCGTGCGCTCCTCGACAGCTCGGTTCGGATGCTGGATGACCTGCTTCTGGAAGCAGTTGCGAGTCCTTCTCCGGCCGCCGACTGAACTCCGTTCGGCCGGGTTCGGCCCGGAGGTTTATTTGCGCGTTCGACAGCGACGGGTACATTGGGGCCGCGCCAGCCCGGTGGTGGGCGCCGTGCGGTAACCGAGGAGACATTCTTCCGTGTCCCGACTACAGATTCAGGTTGAGGGGACGCCGAATCCGAATGCGGCCAAATTCGTGCTCGGAAGCGGTACCCTGGGCAGTGCCGGCCGGACGTTTTTTTCGGCCGCGGACGCCGAAGGTGATGCACTGGCGAAACGTCTGTTCGAAATCCAGGGCGTTCGAGCCCTGTTCATGGTCGAAAACTTTATCACGGTGACCAGGTCGGAAGACACGGCCTGGGACGAGATTGTGGAGGAGGTCCTTTGCGCGATTCGCGAGGAACTGGAATGAGCACCGCGCGCCGATCTGCGGCGACGGCGGCTGCACTGGTCTTGCTCGCCGGCCTTGTTGCCTGCGGTAGCCAGGAGCCGCCGGCGGACGAATCGGCGGCGCCGGTGCCCACCGTGGCAGCGGTCGACCCGGGATTCGAGACCGGGTCTCGAGCGGTGGATTCACTCATCCACCAGGACGAGGTCCACTTCGAGAAGCTGCGGCAGTTGACCTTCGGCGGGCAGAACGCCGAAGCGTACTGGGCGGCGGACGACGAGTGGATCATGTTCCAGGCGACGCCGAGGGATGGGAAGTGCGACCAGCAGTTCGTGATGCGTCCGGACGGGAGCGGGCTGCGCCTGGTGAGCACGGGCAGTGGCCGGACGACCTGCGGTTACTTCATTCCGGGCACAGACAAGATCGTCTACGGGTCGACGCACCTGGGTGGAGACGAGTGTCCCGAAGACCCGGACATGTCGCAGGGCTACGTATGGGGACTGTTCGCCGCCTATGACGTGTTCGTTTCCGACCTCGATGGATCGAACCTCACGCGCCTGACCGACAACCCGCGGTACGACGCGGAGGCGACTCTGTCCCGCGATGGTGAATGGATCGTGTTCACCTCGATGCGCGACGGAGATCTCGACATCTACAAGATGCGGACTGACGGATCCGAGTTGACCCGCCTGACGGACACGCCCGGGTACGACGGCGGCCCCTTCTTCTCTTACGACGGCACGCAGATCGTCTACCGTGCCTCACACCCTGAAGGAGACGAGCTCGCGGACTACAACCGGCTTCTCACACAGGACATGATCCGGCCGTCGAAGCTCGAGCTGTGGATCATGGACGCCGACGGAAGCAACAAACGGCAGATTACCGACAACGGAGCCGCGAACTTCGGCCCCTACCTGTTCCCGTCGGGCGATCGGGTGATTTTCGCCTCGAACCTGGGCGATCAGCAGGGGCGGGAATTCGACCTGTGGGCGATCGACGTGGACGGGACGAACCTCGAGCAGATCACCCACACGGGCGACTTCGACGGATTCCCGATGTTCAACTCGGACGGCACGAAGCTGATCTTCGCTTCGAACCGAGGAAACGAGCTTCCGCGGGAGACCAACCTGTTCATCGCGGACTGGGTGAACTGACGCCCGCTCGGCTTCTGCA
>JAENXO010000488.1 GCA_016649455.1 Gemmatimonadota bacterium
ACCTTGGATACCTGCGCACCGCCTACCGTACGGAGAAGGGCCGGATCGACTACCGGTGCCCGGCCGAGCCGGTCGATACATACGTGAAGAAGGGCGGTTCGGAAGAGGACACGGTAGGGAGGAAGTGTCTGTGCAACGCGCTGATGTCGAATCTCGACCTCGGTCAGATGCGCAACGGGGGGGCGACCGAGAGACCGCTTCTCACGAGCGGGGACGACCTGGAAATCCTCGGCTTGTTCCTCAACGGCCGGACGTCGTACACGGCGGCCGACGTGCTCGACTACCTGCTTTCCTGACCCGGATCGGAGGATTCGTCTCCCGGGTCTACGCTTCCACCGGACTGTCGGGCCAGCTCGGCTGCCCGCCCTGACACCGCCGCGAATACTGCCGCGCTCCGTTCCTTCAGGCGCCGGGCTTGCACCCTCCAGGCCGTCCAACCCGTCGCCACCCCGACCGACGCCGCGGCGACCATGATGCCGACTCCCGTGAGCACCGCTGCCGGCTCGGTGATGGCACCCGTAATGCCCCCGAGCGCGAGTGCGCCGGCCGTCGAGGCCACGTAACACAGACCCTTCAACGCGGAGGCGTCAGTATGAACCCGGATCGACGTCGAATCAGACTCCGGTGTCACGGTGACCCGCATGCGGCTCGCACCGCTAGAAGATTCCCAGTCCAGCGCTCCGAACGCGGCGTTCCGCGTGCCCGGCTCGCCGGCGGCGTCCCCGATCGTATCGGCCAGCCGACCGTAGTCACGCGACGAAACGACTCCCGGCACTTCCCGGCGCAGGTCCATCATGCCGGCGCTTCCGAGGACGCCGCTCGAGCGTTCCATCGCGACCAGGGCCGCGGCGGCGGCGATCCCGCTCGAGTCCAGCCCGGCCTCCCGGGCAATCGACTCGATTTCCGCTACCGTGAGTCCGGATTTCCGGCTGGAGACCGGGAGATTGGAGCCGCCCGCCGATGCCGTTTTCAGGATGCGGGCCATCTCCTGCTCACTGAATCGATCGCCGGGACCGCTCATCGGCCTCTACCGTTTCTGACGATGTCCACGATCTCGGATGGCGTCCGGGCGATTCGATCGGGGGGCACTTCCCACGCCTCGTCTCCGACGACGTCACCGAAGAACGCACCGACACTGACCACTTCCAGCGCCGAACCAGCTTCGATGAGGGCTGCTCGCGCGTTGGACGCACACATGGTGTCCGTCACGTGGTCTCCGATGAAGAACACCTGCGCGGCCTCCTCGAGGTGTAGAGCGTCGATGCAGCGCAGAAGTCCACCTGCTGCCGGCTTCTGATGTCGCGGTCCGAGCTCCGCGTGTCCGAGAACGACTGTGAAGTGCCCGGACAGTCCGCTCGCGTCCAGCGACGCGTTGATCACCAGGCTGTCGTTCTGGGACAGGATGCCATGCGGCAGGTCCGACAGCGCATCGAGCGCCTCCGGAACTCCTGCGAACGGCGGGTGCGGGGTCTGATCGGATCGCTGCAACTCGGGCCACAACTCACCGGCACGCTCCACGTCGGAATCCCGGAGATCGAACTCCCGCGCGTAGAACTCCCTCCAGTTCCGGGCGCGGGCGACGGCCTGCTCATAGGCCCGGATCGAAGACAGGGCGGTAAATGATGCAGCAGGACGCCCGGTCAATCTGTGTATGATCGCCCGATTGACCTGCAGATTCTTCCGGTGTGAGTCGACGAGCGTCCCGTCGAAGTCCCAGATCACAGCCGTGTCCCGCGGTGCCCCATTCGTCGTCACGCTGCGCGGTCCAATCGTTCCAGTTGGGTTCCCAGTGAATCCGGATCGACGCGGCGACGATAGACCGGCCGGCTTCGGGGCCGCAAGCGCGGTTCCGGGCCGGGTAAACGCGGTCGCACCTGCAGGACTGGAATTCGATGCCGATTCTCCGGTAGCCGGCCGCCGCGATCCGGTACATCTTGGGAGCATGAATCAGACGGAACTCCCCCCGCGCACGACGATGCTGGACGCGTTCCTCAACGGAGACGCCTCGTTCGACGGCGTATTCTGGACCGCCGTCCTGACCACCGGGATCTTCTGCCGGCCGACGTGCAGCGCCCGGAAGCCGCGCCCCGAGAACGTCGAGTTCTACGGATCGACCAGGGGTGCTCTCGAGGCCGGGTTCCGGCCGTGTCTGCGCTGCCGTCCGCTGGAGCCACGCGGTACGCCACCCGACTGGCTCCGGGAGCTGATCCGCGAGCTGGAGACAGATCCGTCACGCCGCTGGACCGACCGTGACCTCGAACAGCGAGGTCTGAGTCCGGAGCGCGTGCGTCGCTGGTTTCAGCGTCACCACGGAATCACTTTTCA
>JAENXO010000353.1 GCA_016649455.1 Gemmatimonadota bacterium
ACCTGGACCGATATCCAGCCTGGTAAGGGACGGAATCGGTCGGCCGTGCCCGGTATTGGCACTGATCGTGCTCAGTTGAGTATGATGGTCGCCGATAAACGACACTCAGGAGAATCGACGGTTGAACATACTATCTGACCGAACCCGGCTCGTTTTCCCCGTATTCGCGGTCCTCGCGGCAGGTATGCTGACCGCGGCCTGCGACAATGACAGCGGCCCGACGGAGCCGCCCATTCCGCCCGGATACGTGGAGGTGAACCTGGCGCCCGGTGAGGAACTGGTGGTCACCGATCCCGGCGTCGTCAACCGTCTCGTGCTTCCAGCTGCAGCGGCCGGAACTGAGTACGAGGTGGTGGTCACGACTATGGCACGCACGCTCGGCTTCAGCCCGATGGAGCTGCAGATCGGGCCAGTGGCGGCCAGTGCCGCGGCGGTCGGTGGACCGGCAGGAGCGGCGCCCGCGCTTCAGGCCAGCAGCCAGCCGGCCGACCGGTTGATGACGGCGTGGAGAAGCGGGCAGACGGCCTGGGACCAGAGTCTGCGCGAGCTGGAGGCGCCGATGCTGCCGCAGATCCGTGCCCGGGCCGCGGCGCCCGCGTTCGGTCTGTTCGCGGTCCCGGCGGTGGGCGACACGCTCGACTTCGCGTTCTCGTGCATCACGCAGGATGACTTCCCCAACGCTCCGACTGCCGTAACCGGAATCGTGCGCGAAGTGAGCGCCAGGGCCGTGGTGGTCGAAGACACGACGGTTCCGAATTCGTTCACCGACGCGGAATACGCCGAGATCGCAGCGAACTTCGATGACCCGATTTATAACACGGATGTTACATATTTCGGTGAGCCCGGCGACATCGACCAGAATGGCGAGCGCGTCGTCCTCCTGTACTCCGGCGGGGTGAACAAGCTGAGCGAGAGCTACGACGAGGGATTCATCGCCGGTTTCACCTGTCCTCTCGATCTCGGATTCCCGGGCGGGAATGACGCCGAGATGTTCTATCTCATGGTCCCGGATCCGACCGGGAACCTGACCCCTGGGGCCGGGGACAGCATCGACAAGGAAGACGTGCTGCGATTCACCGACAACACGGTGGCGCACGAGTTCCAGCACCTGATCAACGCGCAGACCGGGAACGGCGGGGCGCAGGACATCTGGATCAACGAGGGGCTGTCCCACCTGGCCGAGGAAGTCGTAGCGAATGCGCTGTACGGCGTTGGCCCGGGCATGGATCTCGGTCCCGACGAGCTCCTGGCGACGCCGGAAGAGGCGGAGATCTTCCGGAAGTGGCATCTGAACAACTGGTTCAACCTCGCGCAGTACCTGATGGCCCCGCCTGACACGGCGGCGCTGCTGAATGCCGAGGATCCGCTCGATTTCAACACTTTCCGCATGCGGGGCGCAGCGTGGATGTTCGTGCGCTACGTGCTCGACAGGACGGAAGACGGGACCGCCGGCGAGGCTGCGAGAACACGCGCCCTGATTCAGAGCGCCGCGACTGATTCGCGGGACGCCGTAACGAACGTGTTCGGCATCGAGTTCAACGAGCTGGCGACCGATTGGGCGGGAATGCTGGTAATCGAGGATCGGGACGACGTGCAGGCCGACCCGGTTCTCGAGCTTTCGTCTTACCAGATGCGGGCGATCTACGAGTCTTCGGTCGGGAACGTCATCCACCCGCCGAACGGCGGTTTCGGGCTGCATCCATTGTCCCGGTCCCTCGCCAGCACCTCGAACCTCGACGCGGAGCTGTTTACGGCGACGGGGCTGTACGTGACCCTGTCCACCGGCGCGAGTGTCGGGCGGACGCAGTTGAGCCTGGTGGACAGCGCGACCGGTGCCGAGCTGGATGACAGTGTCGAACCCAGACTCGTGATCGTGCGAACGAACTGACGGGAGAGGTCCTGTGATGCCTTCCGCGCCCGAGCTCCGGATGCACGAGGAGCTCCTCTTGATGGCGCTGGATGACGAAAAGGGGTCGATCCGGGCCACGAACTTCAAGTACGCCCTTTGTGCGGGGCTACTGGCGGAGCTGGTGCTCGAGGAACGTGTGACCCTGGAGCGGGGAAGCAAACCGTCGAAGGACCGGATCATCCCTGCCAATCCGAAACTCCTGTCGGATCCGCTGCTGGACGAGATGCTGCGGAAGGTGCACGGTTCGAAGAAGCCCCGCTCGCCCAAGGAGTGGGTCAGCAAGCTTTCGGGGGTGAGCGCCCTCCGGAAGCGTGTGGGCACGGGTCTCGTGAGGCGCGGCGTCCTGCGCGAGCGAAATGCCCGGGTCCTCCTGCTGTTTCCATGGACCTACTATCCTCTACTGGACCCCGCTCCAAAGCGTCGGCTCGTGGAACGAATTCGAGCCGCAGTGGTCGGAGATGACGAACTCGACGAGCGCACTGCGATCGTCGTCGCGGTGGCATCGGTTACCGGCGTTTTGAAGCCCGTGCTCGGTAAGCAGGTACTGAAGGACCGGAAGGTTCGCATCGAGCAGATTGCGGAAGATCAGTACATCGCGGCTGCCACTAAGAAAGCGGTGCAGGAGGCGGCCGCAGCAGCAGCCGCCGCGGGCGGCTGAGATCGCCGTGTTTCTCCCCTAGTCCACCGTCGGCGACAGACCCATGCGGATCACCAGCTGACGAAAGCGCGGTTCCTTCCGCAGTGACTCGAGACGCGGATCCACGTTCACGTAGATGACGTGAGTCTCTCTTTCCCGGTAGGCCTGGTAGAGCAGGTCCAGCGCCGTCTCAGTGCGTCCCAGTGCGGCATACGCGCCGGCGCAGATGAATGGGACCACGTGACCGGCCTCTTCTCCCTGATCGTCCCGCCTCACCAGGGTTGAAAGCAGTGTCTCGGCGGCCAGTTCCTCGCCAGAGCGGGCCAGGGCGTTCGCCACCTGGGCTCGCATCAGCACGCTGTCCCGGGTCAGCTCGCGGGCCCGGGTAAACGCCTCGAGGGCCATCACGGACTCGCCGGCGGCCTCTGCCGCGAGCCCGAGTACCCAGTGTCCAAGGGTGTACGTGTCATCCAGGTGGACAGTCTTCCGCGCCGCTTTGATCGCCTCGTCGAATCGGTGCGCGAAATGATTCACCATCCCCACGTACGCGTTCGTCGGAAGCGCCAGCGGGTCATCCTCGACGGCTCGCAGGACTTGCGAGAGCGCCTCCTCGTGCCGGCCGGTGACAGTCAGCGGGTACAGCGCGTAGACCGCCCGGCAGGCCGCGTTGCCGGGATCGAGCTCCAGGGCACGTTCGAACGCGGCGTCGGCTTCGCTCCACTGCCGCTCATATGCGGCGTAGAAGCAGGCCATGGCGAAGTGCGCTTCGGACAGGCGCTCGTCCAGCCGCAATGCACGACGGGCCGAGGCCTGAGAGAGTTCGAATGCTACCTTCGCATCAAGATCCGGCGTATACACCTTGAGATTGAAGTAGGCG
>JAENXO010000615.1 GCA_016649455.1 Gemmatimonadota bacterium
ACCCGAAGCGGCCATGGATTGGATGGAGAGCCCCCTGGCTGAAGGCTCTCTCTCGCTGGGCCTGCTTGGCGTCGATCCGGCACTCGACCCGCTTCGGGGTGACCCTCGCATGCAACGCCTGATGGACGATCTCGGATTGCCCAACGGGTACGATCCGGCTGCAGATACCTACGAGCCGGGGGGGACAGAGTGAAGTTTGGTGGGCGGTCCACCTGGCAGGTGCTCGGCCTGTACCTGGCGGGAGGGTGGGTCATCCTCCAGGTGATCGACGTGCTGGTGGACAACGTCGGCCTTCCGCAATGGACATTCCGGCTTGCACTCGGACTGCTGGCGGTCGGATTCCCGATCGCCCTGATCACGGCAGCGGTCCAGGGTCACAGCACCCGCGAAGGATCGTCGGACGAGGACGCATCCGACCGAAAGGCGCCGTCGGCGACCGTCCGAGCAGTCTTCACGTGGAAAAACCTCGCCATCGGTGCTCTGTCGGCGATGGCCGTGTGGGGAATGGTCGCGATCGGTCTCATGGTCCGTTCCAGCGACGCCTCAGATCGGTTGGAGGAGCAGGCCCGGCTCGAGCACGAGATCCAGAGCCTGGCAGACCAGAACCTGTATGACTCGGCCTGGGCCCTGGCACGGGACGCTGGGGTCGACATCGAGGATGACTCGTCCGTGACGGCCCTGGTGTCGTCCTTCAGCCGGACGACGCCGCTGAAGACGGATCCGCCCGGGGCCGATGTCTTCGTGAACGACTACGAGGCAAAGGGTGAGTGGGATCTCGTCGGGACGACGCCGCTGGAGTCGGCACGGATCCCGAGGGGGATCACCCGGCTTCGGCTGGTCCTGGATGGATACACGCCACTGGAAGTCGGAACCTTCCGCTGGCTGCCGACGGATTCCGTCTTTCGCCTCGTTCCCGAGCAGGCGGATTCGACGGACATGGTCTGGGTCCCCGGCGGCGACGACCCGCTCGTGATCCCGGGCCTCGAGCACGTGGATGCACCAGCGCTCGGCGGATTCTGGATCGACCGTCTCGAGGTGACGAATCGGGAGTACCGGCAGTTCATGGACGCGGGCGGATACGATGATCCTTCATTCTGGGTCGAACCGTTCGAGAAGGGCGGCCGGACCCTGACGTTCGACGAGGCGATGGGTCTGTTCACGGACCGCACGGGACGCCGGGGACCTGCGACCTGGGAAGCCGGAAGCTATCCGGATGGAGGAGCCGACTACCCGGTTACCGGGCTCAGCTGGTACGAGGCGGCGGCGTACGCCCGCTGGGCAGGGAAGCGGCTGCCAACGGTGTATCACTGGAACCGGGCCGCCGGCACGCTGCTCTCGTCGCATGTCGTGCCGCACAGCAATTTCTCGGGCGACGGCCCGTCTCCCACGGGGCAGTACGACGGCATCGGACCGTACGGCACGCTCGACATGGGGGGCAACGCTCGGGAGTGGTGCTGGAACGAGGGAATCGCCGGGCGCTTCATCCTCGGCGGAGGGTGGAACGACGCGACCTACATGTTCAACGACGCCTTCGAGCAGCCGGCCTGGGATCGCTCGGTCGCCAACGGTCTGCGGCTCGCCGTGTACGACGACGGGGATTTCCAGGCCGCCGGGGGTCCGATCCAGCAGCCGCTGCGGGACTTCCTCACCGAGGAGCCGGTCTCCGACGAGACATACCGCGTGTTTCTCGGGATGTACGCG
>JAENXO010000092.1 GCA_016649455.1 Gemmatimonadota bacterium
AGCGAGTATTGTTCGCCCCGCGAATGCCAGTTCGCGGAAGGACTCGCCTCCTCCAATGTGCAGCCCCAGTCAGAGATCGCGAGGTCGATCGGCCGCACCTCCACTCCATGACGCCGGGCATCGTGGATGATCGTCGCCGGCGAGTAGAAGCCCATCGGCTGGGCGTTGAGGAGCGCACAGGTGAACTCGGGCGTGTACCAGCGCTTCAGGTACGCCGAGGCGTACACCAGCAGTGCGAAGCTGGCGGAGTGGCTCTCCGGGAAACCGTAGTTGGCAAACGCAGTGAGATACTGGAGCACCTTGTCTGTGACGTCGGGAGCGACTCCGTTCGCCGCGAGACCGGCGATGAGGTCCCGCTCCACCTCCTGCATCTTCCGGTGCGAACGCTTGAATCCCATCGCGCGGCGCATGTTGTCGGCCTGGGCCGGCGTGAAACCGGCAAGCACGATCGCGACCTTCATCCCCTGCTCCTGGAACAGCGGCACGCCGAGCGTCCTGCTGAGCAGGGGTTCCAGGCGCGGATCCAGGTAGGTCACGGGCTCTTCACCCCGCCGCCGCCGCAGGTAGGGGTGCACCATGTCTCCCTGGATCGGACCCGGTCGGATCAACGCCACCTCGATGACGAGATCGTAGAAGCACCGCGGACGCACGCGTGGAAGCGTGTTCATCTGGGCCCGGGACTCGATCTGAAACACCCCCACCGTGTCCGCTGCACAGATCATGTCGTACACCTCCGGATCATCCGGCGGCAGGGATGCGAGATCCAGAACGACTCCTCGGGATTCGCGCACGAGCCGGAGTCCATCCGACAGCATGGTGAGCATGCCCAGTCCCAGCAGGTCGAACTTGATGAAGCCCGGAAGATCCAGGTCGTCCTTGTCCCACTGGATGATCGTGCGATCGGGCATCGAAGCCCGTTCAACCGGGACGATCTCGCCGATCGGGCGATCGGAGAGCACGAAGCCCCCGACGTGAATCGAACGATGGCGAGGCAGGTCCTCGAGCCCCTGCACGATCCGCAGCAATGCCAGCGTGCGGGGATCGTGGAGGTCGAGCCCCGCCGTCTCGAGCCCGCCTTCCACCAGTCGTCGAACGGCGTCACCGGCGCCTCCCCGATCCACCTCGGCGGCGAGCCTGTCGCTCAACTCCTGCGACAGTCCAAGCACCCGGGCGGCATCCCGTACCGCCATCCTGCCCCGCCACGTGATCGACTCGCACACCATCGCCGCGTGTCCGCGACCGTACCGCTCATACACGTACTGGAGAACCCGCTCCCGTTCGAGGTGCGCGATATCCAGGTCGATGTCCGGGGGCTCGTGCCGGGACTCCGACAGGAAGCGCTCGAACAGCAGATCGAGCCCCACCGGGTCCACTGCCGTGATCCCGAGGCAATAGCAGACGGCGGAGTTCGCCGCGGACCCGCGACCCTGCACGAGAATCCCCTCCCGCCGCGCGAACCGCACGATGTCCCACATGATGAGGAAATAGTCGGCGAGTTCGAGACGCTGGATAACGGCCAGCTCGTGCTCGATCTGCCTGCTCTCCGGCTCACCGGGAGGATCCCCGTACCGCTCCCGCGCACCCTGTTCCACCAGCCCTCGCAGGAACTCGTGCGATTCCCTTCCTCCCGGTACGGGAAAGGGAGGGAGCCGGGGCCGGAGATCGGAAACCCGGAAGCCGCACCGATCGGCGACCTCCGCGGTGCGCGCCAGGGCGCGGCAGCCGTCGCAGTCGCAGGGGGCGGGAAGGGACCGTGCCTCCGCGGACTCGTCTTGGGGTGAGCCCGATGGTTGCACGGAGGTGGGTGAGGGGGGCCTGGAGCGAGCCTCTTTTGCGTAGCGAAAGCCAGCTCGCGAAAGGGCCCCCTCACCCACCCCCCGAAAACACCACCGGGCCTGCATCTCCAGTGCGCCCTTCAGATACCACTCCCCGTTGGGCTTCAGCAGGTCCCCTGCCTCGTCGAGATCGACTCCGTGCCTCAGGCAGACGAGCACGTCGTGAACGATTCGCCCGGAGGGACGTGCATAGCGGGGAGCATTCACCGGAACCCAAGGGACGGTCTCCGCCCGGATGAAGGTGAGCCAGGCCTCGCACGCGCGATCATCCTCCGGCAGTCCGTGATGTTCGAGCGCGAGCCACAGGCGGTCGCGAAACAACGATCGCGCACGAGCGAGCGCATCCAGGGTCGTCCGGACGGCCGGGTCGAGACCGTTCGCGCGCAGCAGACACAGCAGGCCCCCGGTCCGTCCCGTGAGCTGGCCCGGGGACAGTATCGGCGACCCGCGCGGGTGGAGGAGGCGGGCCTCGGTCACCAGGGCGGACAGGTGGTGGTATCCCTCACCGTCTTCGCACAGGAGCACGAGGGGAAGCACGGTGCGCATCGTACCTCCCGCGTTCGTGCACACCTCCATCCGCACCTCCGCCCCGACGATGGGACGCACACCGGACTCTTCGCAGGCGCGGGCGAAGCGGACGATTCCGCCCAGGTCGAATTCGTCTGCCAGGGCGAGCGCGGGGAGACCCAGCTCCGCCGCCCGCTCCGCCAGGTCCTCGGGATTCGATGCCCCGTCCAGGAGTGAGAATCCGGACCGGGCCGCGAGCTCGACGAACCGGAGATCGTCCCGGGGATCGCCTGACCCGGCCTGCTCGCTCAGTCCCACCAGCCGTGCAGCCACCACCGCAGATCTCCCGTGCGCCGGATCTCGCGATACAGCCACAGGAGCTCGCCATCCACCGTGCAGACCCTGAAGTATTCGCGGCGATACGGATCCTTCCACCAGTCACCCGACATGCGCTCGGGGCCTTCCGCCGCGGCGAGGTTCCGTGTCTTCCCGGCATCCCGGAGCTCCACGGGACGACCATTCTCGGTCTTCACCTCCACGGGCGCCGGCTCGGGCAGCAGGCGGAGGACGCCGGGAATCGCGGTGAGGTGTCCATCGCGCCCACCGCCGCCGGGAGCGACCGGACTTTCCGTGCTCCGCTCCCGCTCTCGTTCACGGATGACGCGGTCGCCCACCGAAATGACCTGCATCTCCACCGGGCGCCAGGTGTTGCGGGTCTCCGGGCGCCGATCCGCGCGAGGAGCCGGCCACACGACCCCATCTTCCCCCAGTCGTGCCCGCAGACGGGACAGGGCTGCGGCCGCCGCCATGGGGTCCCGCCATTCGGTGACGAACAGGTCTCCCTGGCGTGCATCCGGCGCGGCGCTCCGGGTTACGCGGATCACGAGTTCGGTCACCGGTGCGGGAAGCTGCCCTCCCTCCAACCCTGCTCGCTCGAGCGCCGCCCGGCACAGGTCATGGAGCAACCCCTCCCGGCGAGTGGGACGAGCCGGAGACACCAGCGCAGTCGACCGCTCGCCTCCCTCCAACGTCATCTCGATCTCGATCCGCGCGGCCGCACGTCCGATCCCGGACAGGTCGTCGCACACCCGGGCGAGCAGATGTCTCAACACGAACAGCAACGGCTCGAGACTCTCCGCCGGGGGCTCGAGAGCCAGCGCCGCTTCCGGAGGCGCCTCCGAACGCAGGGAGCGGAACACACGATCGTCCTCCCCGCACGCGAACCGATGGGCGAGGATGCCTTCCGGGCCGAACCGCGCCTCCAGCTCCTCTCGTGAATGGGCCGTCAGGTCGCCGGCTCGCCGGAGACCCAGTGCTCGAAACGTCTCGTGGAGCGTGTTGGAAAGCGGAAGCGCCGAGACGGGAAGTCCGGCCAGGAACCGCTGCGTGTCACCCGATGGAACCACCAGGACATGTTCGGCTCGTCCCACCGCGATTTCCGCTGCCGCATCCGCGGCCACCGGAACATCGGCGACCCCGATGCCGACCCCGGACGCGCCCGTCCCGGATGCCGCGACCCACAGGGTGTGGGCGAGCGCGACATCCCCTCCCCGACGCTCCCACCCCCTGGCATCCGCCCGCCACAGCCCGGGGCCCGCTACCGCTACACGCGGTGAAGCCGCGAGCAGGGCCGTGGCCATCGGCATCGGATCGGGAGGGATGTCCTCCCGGTCGACCCGGACGGAGGCCACTCGCGCGGGGAAGACACGGCTCATTCGGGTCCCTTGCGATCACGCGTGTCCGCAGTCCGACGAGGGGCCGACAGGGGGCACAGGACCGGTACTTCCACGCCTCCCCGCTTGCCGATCCGCACCCACACGGGTCGGGCCCGTGGAAGGAACGGGCCGAAAGGAACGCCGCGCACCGGTTCCACCCTGCCGGGCCGGAACCCGAGACGCAGGGCAGCGACAGGCGCCTCTCCCAGCACCACGAACAGGGCGCCCGCTTCCTCCGCCAGGCGCTGCAACCGCACGGCCGCACCATGGCGGATGCCTCCCTCGCTCGTCGCGCGCCGGCCTCCGGACCTGTCGGCCACGTGAAACGCCACCGCCCCGAACGCACCGCTCCTCAGCAGCAGGTCTGCACACCACGCCGCTTCCCCCACCGTTCGGGGACGCACCACCCAGAACTCGCCGGCTCCGGGAACGAGATCGGTCCAGTCGGGGGCATAGAGGGTGTGGCGTGTATCGATCCACGCCACGGATTCGCCACGCGTGCGTAGACACGCGAGGCTGGTCCGGAGAACGGCCGTCTTGCCGCTCGAGGAAGGACCGAGCCACTCGACCACGCTCCCGCGGGGCAGGCCGCCGCCGGGAAGCAGCGCATCGAGGTCCGGCATACCGGTGGAAGCGACCGGTCCCCGAATCCGGGGACGTGCCTCGATCCGCTCGATCGCCTGTTCCAGCCCGAGAATCACTGCCGAACGCGCCATGCACCCCACACCTGACATTACCCGAAGAAACACCGAAGATAAAAGATGGTATCATCCCCGGGCAGGTGGGGGCAAGCACTCCCCGGGAGGTCTTCCCGGGGAGTGAGCATGGGGTGATTACTGGATGGCGAATCCGATACCGAGCGCGACCGTCACGAACGACGGTGTGCCCGGCGGCGACTGATAGCGCACGAATCCGTTCAGACCGACGACCGAGCTGACCCGCACCCAGGCCCGGGTCGTGAAATCGAACAATCCCCCGTCGAACGCATCGTCCTCGGAATCCACGCTTCCGTAGGCGAGCACCGGTTCCAATCCCCAGCTGGATTCGTTTTCGTAACGAACACCCAGGCCGCCGCGGATCTCGGTTTCCGGATCCCGGCCCGTCCCGGGCTCTCCGTCGTCACCCGTAACGTTCGAGCCGGCGTTGTCTGCCCAGGACACCATCGGACGCAGGGCGAGCCCTGAACCGAGTTCGAACAGGACCTCTCCGTACACGGCCATGTCATCCCGATCGTACCAGCGCCCCAGCCAGCCGCCGAACCGCAGGGTCGACGACCCGGACAGCGGAATCGCCTGCTCCAGCAACCAGCTCGTCTGATAGAGGTCACCCGTTACGTCATCCGGTTTCGGCTGGTCCCGGCGTCCGAACTCGAACGTGGTCTCGAACCGCTGGTCGGAGCCCCAGCGAAGCGCGGCGGCGCCGTAGATGCTCTGCAGGGCATCACGTCCGCGAACCAGATACGGATGCCTGAGACTGAGCATGTCATCGTACGTCGCCCGCAGCTCGATCCACGAGGCGGGAACGACCCTGACTTCGGCGTATGGAAGCACGAATCCACGACCGTCATCTACCGTCGTCCCCCCCCAGACATCCACCGCGACCAGCGGCTCTGACGACCCCATGACCGGCACACCCGTGAGAGCTGCCAGCGCCTGCACGGCCTCCTCATTGCCGGGATCCAGCAGCAGCGACTGCTCATACGCGAACTGCGCCGCATCCTCGTCTCCCACCGCCGCACGAGCGTTCCCGAGATCGACCCACGCTTCCGCATCCTCCGGTTGTCGGCGCAGAACAGCTTCGGCCCAGCCGGCCGCCTCCCCGGGCCGGTTGGCGACCAGCGCCGCCCGTGAGTGGCCGAGAGACGCCCGGCGGTTCAGCGGATCGGCCTGGACGACACCATCGTACAGCGCCAGTGCCGCCGCGATTTCACCAGCCGCCAGCAACCTGTCGGCTTCATCCAGGTCGGCCTCGATCTCGGCCACGGACCGGCCTCCACTCAAGGCAGAAAACCGGATGTCACGGGTGGCGCTCCCGGCTTCGACGCGTACCACCGTCTCGGAGCCCGCGGGTCCGAGGCCCACGACAACCGAGACCTGGCCGTTCGCGTCGGCGGCCGCTCGCAGCGGCTGGACAGTTCCCTCGCTGGCCGCGAGACTGACGACCGCCCCCGGGACCGGTTCACCAGCTGCGTCCCTGACCTCGATCACGAGCGGGGCAGCCAGCATCTGTCCGGCTTCCGCCACCTGCGACCCACCCGACAGGATGATGATCGACGCAGGTCGCCGGGACTCAGTGACCGCCAGCGCGGCGAGCCGAGTGCTACCCGAAAGTACCGTCACCGTCGGAATGTCGATCAGCGCGGCGGCCGGAAGGCGTACGCTCACGCTACCGTCCGATGACGCAGCCCCTTCGAACAGCACGTCCCCGTCTTCATCTCCCGCCAGGAGGACGAGCGGAGCGCCCGGGACCGGATTGCCCCAGGAATCACGCACGACCAGCCGGAGAGACACGGGCCCCGCAGATGGATCCAGCACCCCATCTCCCGCATCCACCACGGCGGGCACTCCCGCGGCGACCCGGAGAGAGACGGATGACGGAGTCAGGTCCGGACGGTCCACCGCCTGCACGAACAGGGCGTATTCCCGCGCAACGGTGCCGGCACTCACGCGAAACTCGGCCTGACCATCGGCTCCCGTCTCCCCGATCGGGTTCACTCCCGACCCTCCCTCGATCTCGGTCGCTCCCGTGAGGATCAGACGTTCACCTGCGACGGGCGAACCACCGGACTGGAAGTACGCCGAAATGACGGCTTCGCCACCGGCCGTCGCGTCCCAGTCCCGGCGCCGGAGCTGGATTCCCGCGGCGGCCACCGCCGCTTCCGGTCGGGCCGGGCCCTGATCGACACACCGGTCGATCGCATCCAGAATCGCCTGACTTGCTCCAAGCGCGCGAAAGTCCGTCCGGTCCCGGGTCGACGGCGTGAATGAGAGACAATTCTGCTGAATGATCGTGACCACTTCGGCGTCGGAATACGTCCCGCTGGTCAGGAGGCGGACGATCTCGCTCTTCTGCAGCGGCGATCGCTCCTGGGCATGAACCGAGTTCGCCCTCACCGCCCCCCCGGGAGAAACGAGCCCTCCCACCAGGAACAACGCTATCGCTCGGCTGATCCAGGCGCGTTTCATTCCGGCCTCGGGCAACCGGAGGAATCGAAGTGCCCGTTCACGTCATCCACCTCCTCGGAGAGTCTGTCGAACTCCAGCGCGGGCTCGGAACCCGGTTCTGCGCCAAGTCGCGAACGCATGGCCACGAACCGGATAAACGATGCATCAACCACGCCATAGCCCGTCGTGAGCAGGTCGCACCCGATTCGGCCGAGATCGAAGTCCCGGCCCCGTTCCTCATAACTGTCGATCGCGGTCCGCAATTCCGCGGCGAGTTCCCGATACCGCGTCAAATCGGGTGAAACCGTCGGTCGTGTGGGGCGCTGCATCGCCGGTCTCGTCACGGGAGTCGGCGTATTGGACTGCAATCCCAGGAAGGCGAGAAGCGCGACCAGCCCGAGAATCGCGACCGCCGTGAGGACCGACGTCCACGAGGCGATCTTGCCCCGAGGAGCCACGGGCCGGGAGTCGGACGACTCGGGAGGAATGACGACCGAGACCGCAGGAGACACTGAACCGGACCGCGCGCCGGACGGTTTTCCCGACGGTGCACCTGCCGGCGGAAACACCACGGAGTCCCGCTCCGGCACCCGAAGCCCGGGAACGGAATCTTTCTGCCGGATCTCGTAATTCGTCCAGTCGAGCGCGCTTCGGCCAGACATGCTCTCGTCGTCGGACGCAATCTCCCAGAACGCGGCAGCGTCCGGCGATTTGCGCCCCGACTCCTGAGACCCGGGTCGGAACACGCTCCCCAACGGCCGGGTCTCGTCCGGCACGAACAGGACGCAGCATTGCCAGGCTTCATTGAAGTACCGGCGATTTGCGTCCATGTCTCCTTCGGACAACAGCAGGCCGAGCAGTCGGTGGCTGTGGTACCAGCCCACGAGGACACCGGGGTGCCGGCGGAATTCCGGCTGCGCGTCCGCCCAGGCACGGAGCAGATAGGCGCCCGGCGCTTCCTCGACGAATTCTTCGCCGGCCGGCAGCGCCCGATCCACGAGTGCGTAGTGCACCCCCGAAGTCGGGCAGCGGTGCAGTCGGCCGAGCAGGAATCCGAACCGCGACTCCCGTGGATCGCCCGTCGCGTGGCGGGCCATCTCGGTGAGGACAGCCCGTTGGAATACGAGCTCGTAGGGTCCGTCCGGGGTCGGCGGCTCAGGAGTGGGACTTCTCCTGGGGATCCAGAGTACGGCGCGGTCGACAGGAAACGGGGCCCGAACATGAATGTCCCGGCTTTCAGCCGTCGCGCCGGGCCTGCCGCGCCCGGCATCCCGCAGAGATACCGATCGATCGTTCACTCGACTACC
>JAENXO010000331.1 GCA_016649455.1 Gemmatimonadota bacterium
TCCAGTGCCTCCGTCAGCGTCACCCCGCGGGCTTCCACCCCGGACTGCCACCCCCCGCCTTCCTGCCCCCGCACCTCCCCAGCTCCCACTACCAGCGCCGCCAGTGCCAGCACCGCGGCCCTTCCAACTCTTCGTTCACGTACGGATTTCGAGAATCCGTCTTGGCTCGCGTCTACGGTCATCCGGTCCTCCGGATCGCGATGGCCCGTCCCGGACCAATCACGGGTTCGTACTCGATGGACGTGCAACAGGACGAATCCCGGGCACGCGGAGTTTCAGTCAGACTTCGCCCGCGCCAGCAAGTAGACGTGCAGATCCCTGAAGGCCCCCCGCATCGTCGCGCGAATGGCGTCGGCGCCGGTCTGCGGCTCGGTGCTCGTGGCCAGATCTTCCAGCACGGTCTCGTACGCCTTCACTTCGCCCAGCAGGTCGGCCAGGGGTCTCAGGTCTGCGGCCGCGAGGCCCGCATCGAGCAGCCGGGCACAGCTCGCGACGGCCGCGAGATCGACCGCATCGAACCCGCGGCTCCCTCCATCCTCTGCGGAGGCCAGAAGTCCGGCGTCCATCAGCTGCCGCAATTCGCGGCTGTCACGTCCCGTCCGCTTCGCGACGTCGCGCAGGCTGAGACCGCTGCGGGCAAGGACGCCCTCCGCCCGATCTTCCCCGGTTCCGTCCGCACGACCGCGGCGCCCGAGCGCCATCAACTCCACCGCCTCGGCTGGAGAAAGTCCCTGCTCTACGAGAGCGAGCACCAGGCGAATTTCCTCCAGCGGAAGCGGCCCGAGCTCGGGGCCTCTGAGCGCCTTCAGCAGCTCGAGCCGCTCGAGGTGCTCGGGTCCGTACGTCGAAGCGTTTGCTGCGGTCCTGTCCGGGTCGGGAAGCAACCCCTCCCGCAAATAATGGTGGATCGTCGTGCGCGGCAGGTCGGCGGCGAGTGCGAGGTCCCGCATTCGCATGGGTAGCTCCCAGAAAATGTCATTGTGCAGAGCGGCACTCCGCACACAATGTACTACGACGGACTGGACTCGAACAGGCGGCCTTTCGGCGCAACACGCGTCAGAACAGAGGATCCCAGATCGGACGTACCGCATGAGGAGCGGATGACGGTGGATCGGGCGTAACTCCGCGCACACCGGAGTCCTCGAACAGCTCGAATCTGCCGTCCTCGTACACGGTTACCCAGTCGGCGCCGAATTCAGCGCCGCTCCGACCCTCGGTTCGTACAATGATGAAGTCGGGTCGAACCGCCTCGAAGGCCTCATCGTGTCCCGCGGCGGCCGGATCGAGCGCCGCCGACACGAGATCAACGGTTTCCTGCGGATATACTTCCTCGTAGCGACCGTCCACCGAGACCAGGAAGCGGGGATGCAGGCGCCAGAGCGCGTAACTCCCCTCCGCGAACCCGACGAGGACGTCCCCTCCCTCGCGGTTCTCTCGCAGCCATTCGAGTGCGCCGACCGGATAGGCGTCGTAGCTCAGCTGCATCCTGCCGGGGTTCGTCACCGCACGGGCCACGGGCAGTGAGAGCGGCACCAGAGCGAGAACGGCACACACCGCCGCCGCCCGGCGCCAGGTCTCGGGCGCCGCGGGAAGGCGGGCTCGAAGCGACTTCACAGCGGCATCCACCGGCACGATCCCGAATACGGCGACGGTCATCAGGAACGCCGCGGAAAGTCGCCCGCTCCGGATCGCGAACACCAGCGCGATCGACGGCAGAACGATCCACTCCAGCGGTACTCTGAATCGGAGCCGGACGAGGCCGGCGATCCACACGGCGGCGACCGCGCCCACCCACAGGGCCAGGCCCGGGGTCCGGATGAGGGCCCCCCACTCAGTAATCGCCGGGCGGTCCATGGTCAGTGCACCCGCCATATAGCGCCAGAATTCAATGCCGTAGGGCGTGAACAGAGTCGCCACGACACAGCCGGCGGTGGCGATCCACAGAGGTGCGGCGAACCGGCGCCCGTCGCAGACCGAGGTGAGAGCGAACAGGCCGAGAAGTCCGAGTCCAGTCACGAATCCGCCGTGTGCGTTCGCCCAGAACAGCATCAGAAACGGCAGCGGCAAAAGGACCCGCGGATCCTTGCGCTTCCGGTAGTCGGCCATGACCCACAGAAACACTGGAAGCAGCAGGTAGGTGAACACCTGGGAGCGGATGATGCTGCGCCAGATCCAGGGAATCGGCAGCAGGCAGGCGAACAGCCAGCTCCTCACCGGAGCTTCCTCAGGAGCGATCCGCCGCTGTGCGCCCGCTACGGTGATCAGCGCAGCTGCCATGCACAGCAGCGACAGCAGGATCAGCCAGCCATCTCCGCCAAACTCGGCTACCCGCCAGAAAATGACACCGGAAAGCCACTCGTGATCGACCCAGCGGTCGAGCTTCGGAGTGTACGCGAATGGATCGACATGGCTTACTCCGCCGTCCCGCTGGACCAGTCGTCCAACCGCAACGCGGGCGAACATGTCGGGATCGGCCCTGGGGGAATCGAGCACTGACATCGAGAGGATGAAGAACAGGAACAGCGCCGCTACACGTCCATCCCGAAGAATCCTGCGCAGCGAGTCCGTGGCCGTCTCGAAGGTACGAGCCGCTTCCATCCGTTCGATTCCCCCGCCGATCGGGTAGACTGTCGATGAATGCTCGAAGAATGTGTGACGAAGCTACTGGAGAGAACAGGCGGCGCGCGACGGGCCGGAAGTCGTGCCTGGATCAGGTCAGCCGGGAGGGCGTCGTGATTCTCTGAGGCGAGCTGCGAATCCCGAGGCGAACACGACCGTCACTTCGCCGAGCGCATCAGCCAGCAGCAACTCGAGATCTTCCACCCGTTCAGTGTTCTCAACGTCCTGTTCCAGGCGGTCGGCGAGTTCATCCAGCCGACCTCGCATATCCGCCTGGATGGCGTCTCTCAGGGCACTCATGCTCGATGGATCGCTCACCGGATTTCACCTGTACGCCGGCGCAGGAGAGTCCCCATGTCACTCCGCGCGATCAAACGAACCACGCGTCGGTCTCCACCTGGGCCACCCTCGGCTGCTCGACGTTTTCCACCGGCCGGCGGCTGGACAGCACCAGTGCGGCCAGCCCGGCCGTCATGGCAATCGCGAGTATCGGTACGCTGCGGAACATCCTGCACCTCCTGGTCCTGGGCTGCGTCACCCCTCCTGCCGGATCCGGAAGTATGCAATTTCGATGCTCGAAGTGAAGACGCCACGTAAGACGGTGTGATACAGATTTTTATGTGGGTGTCTGTTACCCGGACACGGAAAGACCGTGTTGTCTGGTGGCTACACCACCACACGGTTCCGCAGGGGTGAGCTTCCGGCCGGCGGATCGTCGGTCACCGGGGCCCCGATCTCGCCTCAAGTCGCACGACCTGAACGGAGTCTGCGAACACGCGGATCGGCCTTATGCCCGAGGCGCTTCCATCGGTCGATTCCCAGGTCAGTTCGAGCCGGCCGGCAGGAGCTTCGAGGTCAATCCGAACGTGGTCACCAGCGTCGAGCGTATCCAGGACTACCGGCGAGGCCCCGGCCGTTGCCGCGACAACTATAATTTGTGCCGTTCCGTTCTCGATGCGCAGCGGATAGCGCACGATTGGGAGCGCGGACTCACCATCGTCAGGCAGGTTGAAATTATCGAACGGGTATCCGCCGGTGGGCTCTGCCGGTTGCTGGCGTGCCGGATTCAGCTGCACGACA
>JAENXO010000038.1 GCA_016649455.1 Gemmatimonadota bacterium
CTCGTCGACCCGCCCGACGCTGGCGAGCGTGACCGCGTGCCAGAACAGGGGCTCGGATTCCCCGGGCAACAGAGCTTCCGCCTTTCTGTATTCCTCGACCGCCGAATCGATGTCGCCTTCCGTGACGTATCCGTCGCCGGCGTTCATGTGGCGGTAGGCCCGGGCAACCCCGAGCAGACGCCTGAGCTCGCCCAGCGGATCGCTGCTGTCTTCGACCCGGAGATCGAATATCCGATCTTCCCACGGACGCCCCGATGGACTGGCCGCGACGACGAGCAGGGCAGCTGACTGGCGTCCCCGGATGTCCCCGCCCTCGCCTTCCGCGACATCCAGCGCCGCGACGAGCCTCGCGGCCAGGTCGCCCCGGGTCGTGGTGAAGGCCGCATACATCGCATCGCATACTGTCGAATTGTGCATCAGGTTCGCCTGCACCGTGAACCCGTCTCCCTGCCGATCGCAGGCGTGTTGAATCGCCAGTTCGCCCGTGAACACGGCGGTTCCTCCCGAGGCGTCCACCATCCCGACCTGCCGGACCTGCGGAGTCGCGTCGGCCCGCACGAGGCCGGCGAGCACCTGTTCCGCGCTCTTTCCAGTCCTCATCAGGTCGAGACCGAGCGCCCCATAAGACGGATCGATGAATGACTGGGTCGCGATCGCGCCGACTCCGCTCTCCGCCCAGGGTACCGAAGAGCCGACCGAGAACCAGTGGGACTGCACGGCTACCCCGAGCTCGCCGGTACCGGAATCGCGGGCGACGATCGAGTATGTGTGAACCGGCCGGACGGGACGCAGTCGGGGCGCGTCAGGGGCCTCCTGAGCACCGACTGCCCCCATCGGGGTGAGGACCGCTGCGTACAGAAGCAATTGCATCCTGGGGCGGAGAACCGTCATGACCGAACCTCCGGGCAGTGATTGAGTTCGATTTTCGGCAAGGGTGAACCGAATCGTCTGATAAGTGTACGGAGGTGCTGGCGGGTCTGGAAGTTCGGTGGACATGATTGCATACCAGGTCTATATTACAGGTCTGCCTTTGGCGGGTGATTGCTTGAGACGTTCCCTGGCTTCGAGGTGTGAATGACAAAGAATTTCCAGGATGATAACGGTCGGCGCTGGAAGGCTTGGCTCGCGTCGAGAGACGTCTTCTGGCCCGATCCCGTGGAAAAGAAGAAGGTCGAGAATCGGGAGGCGGTGATCTTCGTGTGCTTCTCCGATCCCACTGAGCCGCAGCGCCGCATCCGGTTGCCGGCGGGTTCGTTCGAGTCGTTTTCGGCCGACGACCTGCTCAGCCAGTTCGAGCTTGCTGAAGCGGATCCGGCTATCCGGTAGAACGCAGTCTTCTCGAGATCGCTTCGAGCAGGGGGCGTGACGCCGGGGCCCTCCGGACGTCACGCCCCTTTTCTGCAGCAGCCTCGGGATTTCCACAACCATCAGAGCTGGAGACACACATGACGTCGGAACCGAACTCGCCGAGCGGCCTGGCTGGAGTCGTCGCCGCCCGAACTGCATTGAGCCGTATTGATGGCGAGACCGGCCGCCTGTGGTACAGGGGATATGACATTCATTCTCTGGCTTCGAGCAGCAGTTTCACCGAAGTGCTGTATCTCCTCTGGTACGGTGCGCTTCCGACCCGCGTGCAACTGGTCGCGTTCGAGGGGTTGCTGGCAGCGGAACGGCAACTTCCGGAGGCCGTGTACGCCGTGCTGCGAGAGCTTCCGGCCGGAACCGTTCCGATCTCGGCGCTGCGGACCGCGGTCTCGACCCTGGGCTGTATCGACCCCGACGAGGAGTCGAACGAGCGAGATGCGAATCTGCGCAAGGCGGCGCGACTGGTGGCGCAGATGCCGACCGCGGTCGCGGCGCAACATCGGATCCGCGGTGGGCTCGACCCGATCGCGCCGGATCCCGAACTGTCCCACGCTGCGAATTTCCTCTTCATGCTCTCCGGTGAGCGGCCGGGAGAGACGGCCGAGCGTGCCCTGGACACGTCGCTGGTGCTGTACCTGGAGCACGGGCTCAACGCCTCCACGTTTGCCTGCCGGATCGTGGCTTCGACCCTGTCCGATATGCACTCGGCCGTCACGGCGGGGATTGGTGCGCTGAAAGGACCGCTGCACGGCGGTGCCAACCAGCGGGCGATGGAGATGCTGCGCGAGATCGAGGACGAAGCGGATGCGGAGGCGTGGGTAGACCAGGCGCTGGCCGAGGGGCGGAAGGTGATGGGTTTCGGCCACCGGGTGTACCGCACGGAGGACCCGCGCGCGACGCACCTCAGGCGCATGTCCGAGGAGCTGACCAGGGCCGGGGGAGACAACCGCGTGCATGACGTGGCTCGCCGGGTAGAGGAGACGATGCTCGACCGTAAAGGGATCCCCTGCAACGTCGATTTCTACTGCGCTACCGTGTATGACAGCATCGGCTTGCCGCTCGACCTCTATACGCCGCTGTTCGCGATCGGTAGAGTGGGGGGTTGGGCCGGTCATGTGATGGAGCAGCACGAGGACAATCGCCTGATCCGACCAAGGGCGGAGTTCGTCGGAGACGTGGACAGACACTATGTCCGGCTTGAAGATCGTCGCTAGGAAACCAGAACCCAATGCAAGGAGTGGAGGCGATCATGCCTTCCAAGTACAAATTCGCGGTGGTTCCGCCTGAGGGAGCACCGACTCGTGTCACAGACGCAGGTCCGCAGGTCCCCGACAACCCCATAATTCCGTTCATCGAAGGCGACGGAATGGGTCCGGATATCTGGGCGGCAGCCGTACGCGTATTCGACGCGGCCGTCGAAGCGGCATACGGAAGCGACCGGAAGATCCACTGGATGGAAGTGTATGCCGGAGAGAAGGGCCAGAAGATTGCCGGTGAGTGGCTGCCGGATGAGACGCTGGACGCGATTCAGGAGTTTGGAATCGCGATCAAGGGCCCACTGACGACTCCTGTCGGCGGCGGGATCCGATCTCTGAACGTGACGCTTCGCCAGCGGCTCGATCTGTATGCCTGTGTTCGTCCGTGCCGCTGGATCAAGGGAGTACCGTCACCGGTCAAGGAGCCCGAGAAGCTGGATGTCGTCCTGTATCGGGAGAACACCGAGGACGTCTACGCCGGCATCGAGTGGGAAGCGGGCTCCGAGGAAGCCGAAAAGGTCCGTGGATTCCTGAACGAGGAAATGGGCTGCGATGTCCGGGAGATGAGCGGGCTGGGTGTGAAGCCGATCTCGGAATTCGGGACCAAGCGCCTGGTGTCGATGTGCATTCGTGATGCGCTGAAGGCAGGGGCGCGCTCGGTGACGCTCGTCCACAAGGGCAACATCATGAAGTTCACCGAAGGCGCGTTCCGCGAGTGGGGCTACGAGGTTGCGAGAGAAGATTTCGGAGACGTAACGATCACGGAGACGGAGCTGTGGAGCGCGTTCGACGGAAAGCAGCCCGAAGACAAGATCGTGATCAAGGACCGGATCGCGGACGCGATGTTCCAGCAGATCCTGCTGCGTCCGGCCGAATACGATTTCCTCGCAACCCCTAATCTCAACGGCGACTACTTATCCGACGCGTGCGCGGCGCAGGTGGGGGGGCTCGGCATGGCTCCGGGTGCCAATTTTGGCGATGAAGTTGCACTGTTCGAGGCGACTCACGGAACGGCTCCCAAGTATGCCGGGATGAACAAGGTGAACCCGACTTCGCTCATTCTGTCCGGGGTCATGATGTTCGAGTACATGGGCTGGCAGGAGGCAGCGGACGCGGTTCTTCGCGGTATCGAGCGATCGGTGGGAGAGAAGTACGTCACGTACGATCTCGAACGCCAGATGCGTGGGGCCACGCTCGTGAAGACCTCGGAATTCGGGGATCGGATCATCGGGAACATGCACTCGCCGTGAGGGGGCCGGTCCGGAGGCCCGCGGACGGAGCCTGAACCCGTTCATGCGTCAAACGGGTCGATGTCCGGGCGGCACTCGTGGACGCCAGGGTCACCGGAGCGCCGGGCGCTCAATTCGGAGGTTGGGTGCAGTGCTTGCGGTGCTGGCCGTTCCGGTAGCTCCGGGGCGGCCAGCGCACGCACAGGAGACTGACCGGCCGGCGCCAGCGGATTCGGTCCGGGCCGATTCTCTCGTCGCCGACTCCCTCTCCAAAGTTGAGTCGGACAGTCTCGTCGGTCCGCTGGGCCAGCCCCTGGTGGGCACGCTGCAGGACTCGACGCAAGATGAGAGTTATGCCCTCCTGGCGGCTCCTTCGGATCTGCCGCCCGCGGCGAGTTCCTCTGTCATCATGGATCTGGATCGCGACCGGATTCTCCAGAGCAACGCCCTTTCACTGCTCGAGCTCCTCGAGGAATATCCAGGTTTCATGCCATTGCGGGCGACCTGGTTCGGTGGCCCCCACCAGGTAATGGCGGGCGCGCTGGGGCCGGCGTTTCTCACGGTGCTGGTGAACGGTCGTGAGGTCACCACGATGGACGGCGCCCAACCGGACCTGACACGCTTCCCGCTAGCCTATCTGCAGCGGGTTCGCCTGGTCCGGGCCAGCGCGGGCTGGGTGGTGGAACTCACGACTCTGGCGCGTGAGAAGAGGGACGCCTACTCGAGAATCGAAGGGGGGACCGGGGATCCGGGACTGAGCAGACTCCGGCTCGTGTTCGATAACGGCCTGGGCCGCTCGTTCCGCGTGGCGGCGAGCGCCGACCTGGTCGACGCAACCGGAGAGCATCCCTCGAACGACTTCGATTTCTTCGGACTGGTCGAATGGGTCCCGGGAGAAGACCAGTCCGGACTCTCGCTTACCTATGAGTCGGAGTCCGTCGATCGGGATGTCTACTTTCCGGTTTCGCTTCGGCGAACCGAACTGTTCCTTCGCGGACAGGTCGAACTGGGCGCGTCACTGCGCCTGGACGCTTTCGGTGGCCAGACCGGGTGGAAACAGGAGGACGCCGAGGCGGTTGCTGAGGTGGAGCCGGACGACCGCTCGGTGGTGAGCGGTGGCGTGGCGCTCCGGGGAGACTGGGACCGATTCTGGACTCGCGCGGCGCTCGCCGCATGGATCAGCGACTATCATCCGGAAATGCAGGTCGACGGCGATGTCGGGGGGAAGGTAATCGGGCCCTTGAGTGCCGACGCGGGCGTAAGATTCGCGGCATGGAGCGGATTCGACGCGCTGGAGATGCGGGGCGGGGTATCGATCGACCTCCCGCTGAATCTGACACTCCGGGCGCTGGGAGCGACGGGAACTCGAGGAGTTTCCTATCCGACCGTGGAGCGGGTGGACTCGCTCGGTTTCGACCAGGTCACCGGACGTCTCGACTTCGAGCGACCGTCAATTTCATTGTATGGCCTGGTGGAACATCAGAACCTCGACCAGCAACTGCCGTTTCGTTCCGTGTTCGACCGGTTCCAGACAGCCACGGAGAACCCGGTGAAGGTCACGGCATTCGAAGTGGGGGGCAACGTCCCGCTGATCCCTCTGAGCTGGTTGTTTCACGATGTTTCGCCGATCAGGCTGGGCGGATTCTGGCGCTACCAGTCAGTGGAAGCGCCGCTGGATGCGATGTATACGCCCAAGTACCTGGTCCGGGGCGTGCTCGGGTTCGAGGACGAGTTCTTCGACGGCAACCTCGGCGTGAATCTGGGCCTCGGCCTGAAGTACCGCGGCACCATGGGTGCTCCGTCGATCGACGCCGCTACGGAGGAGAGCTCCATCCTGGTGACGATTCCCGACTACATGTACGTCGACTGGAACATGGGAATCCGGGTTCTCTCAGTCATCATCTACTACCGGTACGACAACATCACCGGAATCAACGCCTACGACTTTCCCGAGCTGCAGTTCCCGGGCAGGCGCACCGTGTTCGGAGTGAAGTGGACCTTCCTGAACTGAAGTATGCCAATCGAGTCATGGGGCACATAACCCGTTATTCTGCAGAAGAATAGACGTATATATCTCATGTCGATTCACGCTTCCGGAGAGTTGACGGCGCGTGGTCTCGGACCCTATGATATTCGGTCTGATATGATACGAAGCATGACGGGATTCGGATCCGCGGCGGTAACCGCCGGCGATGTGACTGGGAGCCTCGAGCTTCGGTCCGTGAATTCAAGGCACCTGAAGCTCAATTTCCGGCTTCCGTTCGGTGCCGAGGCGTTCGAGGAACCGTTGCGCGCCGTGGTCGGGGATCGGCTCCGGCGAGGACACGTGGACGTGACCCTTCGCCTGACCCCATCGCGGGATGCGACCGGGGCGATCGAGATCGACGAGGCGAGGCTCGCCTCCTACCTCGAGGCCTTTCGTCACTTGCAGGGGTCGCATGGCCTGGCGGGGATTCCGGACCTCGACCTGGTGAGTCGACTGGACGGCGTCCTCGTGGAGCGGTCCCTCGATCCGGTGGGCTCGATCGACGCGGAAATCGTCACCGGAGCGGCGCAGGCAGCGGTGGATGAGTTGATCGGAATGCGCAGCCGCGAGGGTGAGCGTCTGGCAAGTGAGCTTCACGAGCGTCTGGATGCGTTGTCCGTCCGGTTGGGCGCGGTCGAAGAACTCGCGCCTCTGCGGCTCGAAGCCGAGCGCGAGCGCCTGAGGCGTTCGGTGGCGGAGCTCGCGGGGGGCGTCGACGTGGATGAAGACCGCCTGGCGAGGGAAATCGCGGTACTGGCCGATCGGTGGGACATTCGCGAAGAAATCGTAAGGGCGCGAGCGCACGTGGCGGCGTTCGAGGATCTTCTTGACCTTCCCGATGATGAACCGGTCGGCAAGCGCCTGGGCTTTCTCAGCCAGGAACTGCTGCGGGAAGTCAATACGATCGGCTCGAAGAGCAACGACTCGCGGATCGCGCACCATGTGGTAGAGGCAAAGAACGAGCTCGAGACGATGCGCGAGCAGATCGAAAACGTCGAGTGACCTCCGCGAGCCCGCGAATCCTCCTTGTCCTGGCCGGCCCGTCCGGTGGCGGAAAGACGACGGTTTGCCGCCGAATCGTGGCATCCCGTCCGGATGTGCGGTTTTCGGTATCCGCGACGACCCGGCCGCCGCGGCCCGGCGAGCGGGATGGCGCTGACTACCGGTTCCTGTCCCGGGACAGCTTCGACGCCCTCATCGAATCCGACGGACTGCTTGAGTGGGCCGAGGTGCACGGAGAGCGGTACGGTACGCCCCGCGAAGCCCTGGTGAGAGCTTCGGAGGACGGCAGCCACATGCTGCTCGACATCGACGTTCAGGGGGCGCGGCAGGTTCGTGAGCGCGAGCCCGATTCAGTGCTCGTGTTTCTGCTGCCGCCGACTGCAGAGGTCCTCGTCAAGCGATTGCGGCAACGGGGGAGCGAAGACGACGAGAAGGTCCGCCGGCGGCTTCGGACGGCACTGTCCGAGCTCGAGGCGGTAAGGGAGTTCGACTACGTGGTCGTAAACGACGACCTGGACCTGACCGTGAGCGCCGTGGAAGCAATTCTGGATGCCGAGGTACATAGGACCGAAAGGCACCGGGAATGGCTGCTGAGGCATGCGACGGAACTCGGCGAGGCCCTCGAATCGGATTTCGCCGGTTCACACATCTGACATCAGGAGACGGAACTGTGCCAAAGGTTTACAGCCCGGAAGATCTGGCGGCCAACTCGCCCGACAAGTACATGGGCGTGCTCGTTGCAGCCAAGTATGCGCGTGAGCTCAACACGCTCCCGCTGGAGCGTTCGCCTTACGGGGCGAATAAGCTCACAACGATGGCTCTCGCGGCTCTCGCCTCGGGAGATCTGGAATTCCGACTGATTCGCCGCCAGCGCCCCGACGACGACTGATCCAGGGCCCCCGATGCGACCGTTCGACGGGCGCCGGGTCCTGCTCGTGGTCTCAGGCGGGATCGCGGCCTATAAGAGCGTGATCCTGCTTAGGGCACTCCGGGCGGCTGGCGCCGAAGTTGAGGTGCTGATGACGAGCGCGGCAGAGCGTTTCGTCGGCCCGGTCACCTTCGAGGCGCTCTCCGGTCGTCCTGTTCATACGGACCTGTGGACGAATCCGCTCGCCCATATCGAGCTCGGCCGGAAGTGCGACCTGGCGATCGTAGCGCCAGCGACGGCAGACCTGCTGTCTGCGATGGCTCATGGCCGGGCGGACGACCTCGCTTCGGCCACGCTACTGGCAGCCGGCTGCCCGGTGCTCGCCTGTCCGGCGATGAACGTACGGATGTGGGAGAACCCCGCGACCTGCAGGAACATCGCGCTGCTGACCGGGGACGGAATCCGGCTCGTGGGGCCGGCGCACGGCGAACTCGCCGAGGGAGAGACGGGGATCGGCAGGATGGCCGAGCCTGAGGAAATCATGGTCGAGGCGGGTCGAGTCCTCGAGACGGATTCCGTGCTGACCGGCAGAAAAGTCGTCGTCACTGCCGGTCCGACGCGCGAAGCGATCGACCCGGTGCGCTTCATCGGCAACCGGTCGTCCGGACGAATGGGTTTCGAACTCGCGGCTTCGGCCTGGCGTCGTGGCGCGGAAGTCGTGTGCATTCACGGTCCGGTGTCGGTGCCACCACCGCACGGACCGCGGACCGTCGAAGTCGAGGACGCGGTCTCGATGCTGAATGCGTTGCGCGATGAGCTCGAGGGAACCTCGGTGTTGTGCATGGCTGCGGCCGTATCGGACTTCCAGGTTGAGCAGCCGTCGGATGAGAAGATCAAGAAGGATGAACTGCGGGGTGGCTCGCTTGCTCTCGAGCTGGCGTCCGGTCCCGACCTGCTTCTCGAGACGGCGGAGCAGCGGGCGGCTGCCGGCGTGTTCACTCTCGGGTTCGCGCTCGAGACGACGGACGGGGTGTCAAACGCCACGGCGAAGCTCGAACGCAAGAGCATGAACCTCGTCGCGCTCAACCAGGCCGGTGCGCAGGACGCCGGGTTCGAAGTCGAGACGAATCGAATCACGTTGATCGATCCGTCGGGTGCGGTCGAGGAACTCCCCCTGCTGTCGAAGCGTGAAGTGGCCGACCGGCTCCTGGATCGGATCGAGGACCGCCTGCGGGACGGGGACTGAGCGCCGCCTGTGTCGGAGCGTGCCCGTCTGCTTGTCGAACACCTTCGGAATCGCCGCGAACTGGGCGAAATAGAGATGTTCGTCGCACCGGGGGATCGCGAGGAGATCCTCGAACGGGCAGTCCGCCTGGCAGATTCAAGCAGTTCACCTGAGGGATCCCCGGGCCCGGCAGCGGCGACTCCGGACGCTCCCGCCGCCGCAAATGCCGGGGCGATGGCGGGCGGCAAGTCAGGGATTCCGGCCGGGGCACATCTGGACGCCGGTCTCGAACGCCTGGCGCGTGTGGGCAGCCAGGCCGAAATCCTGGAGATCCCGGATCTGCCGCGTCTGCGAGCCGTGGCCGACGCCTGCCAGAGATGTCAGCTGCACGAGACCCGGACACGGCCCGTGTTCGCGGATGGCACACCCGACGCTCGCGTGATGTGTGTCGGCGAAGCTCCGGGCCAGAGAGAGGACGCGACCGGACTGCCATTTGTCGGGAGGGCGGGCCAGCTTCTCGACCGCCTGTTGACGGCCGTCGGCCTGGGCCGGGATCGCGTGTTTATCTGCAACGTCCTGAAGTGCCGCCCGCCGGGGAATCGGAACCCGCTGCCCGAGGAAATCGAGCAGTGCTCGCCGTTCCTTCTCAGGCAGCTCGAGCTGGTAGATCCTGCAGTTGTCATCGCGTTCGGGACGTTTGCGGCGCGCACGCTGCTGGGTTCGACCGAGTCGCTCGGCCGGCTCCGGCAGCGAACGCACCTGTACGAAGGCCGACCGCTCGTGGTCACGTATCATCCGGCTGCCCTGTTGCGGAATCCAGGCTGGATTCGACCGACATGGGAGGATCTGCAGCGGGTTCGATCGATCCTGGACGGCGACGGACAAGAGGAATCAATGGAACACCCTGAAGGCTCACGATGAGTCCGGGACGGCAACATGGCTGAAGCAGGAACATCTCTGGTCGCCGAGCGCGGAAATCAAGGTTCCCGGCAGCCTCCGTGGTCAGAGGAGGCCGAAATTTCAGTTCTGTCGGCGATGCTGATCGACGGGGATGCCGTAGCACGCGCCGTCGAGATGCTCGACGATTCGTCCTTCTATCGCGAAGGGAATCGGCGAGTGTTCCGCGCCATGCTGCGCCTCTATTCGCGGGGCGAGGTGATCGACGTGGTCACCCTGTCCGACGAGCTAAAGAGCGCCGGTGAGCTGGAGGGCGCGGGCGGCATGTCATACCTGGCGCGCCTCGTCGACGCTGTCCCGACAGCAGCGAATATCGAGTACCACAGCCGGATCCTGAAGGACAAGTCGGTTCTCCGGAAGCTGATCGATGCATCCACTGACATCATCCAGGACGCGTACGGTGCGCCCGCCGGTGAAGTCGAGGACACGCTCGATCGGGCTGAGCAACGGATCTTCCAGATTGCGCAGTCGTCCGAGCGCCAGGGCTTCGTGTGGATTAAGGAAATCCTGTGGCCGACGTTCGAGAGGATCGAGGAGCTGCAGCGCAGCCCGGGATCGGTCACCGGCGTCGCGTCCGGATTTCCGGATCTCGACAACATGACGGCTGGCTTTCAGCCTGGTGATCTCGTGGTCGTGGCCGGTCGGCCTTCGATGGGGAAGACAGCTCTCGCGCTGAACTTCGCTCAGCATGCGGCGATCGAGCAGGACGTCTCGACCGCCATTTTTTCGCTGGAGATGTCGAAGGAATCGCTCGTGCAGCGTCTCCTGTGCGCCGAGGGGCGAGTCGACTCCGGCCGGTTGCGCCGGGGCCGGCTGCAGGACGACGAGTACGCCCGGCTGGCAACGGCCGCCGGCCACCTGAATACGGCACCCATCTGGATCGACGATTCGCCGGCCATTACGGCGCTCGAAGTACGGGCGAAGGCGCGACGACTCGCGGCTGAGACCAATCTCGGACTTCTGGTGGTCGATTATCTGCAGCTCATGGCCGGTCCGAGGAACGTCGAAAATCGACAGCAGGAAATCAGCGCGATTTCCAGGTCTCTGAAGGCGGTCGCCAAGGAGCTGAACATCCCGGTGATCGCGCTGTCCCAGCTGTCCCGTGGACCCGAGCAGCGCACGGACAAGCGGCCGCTGCTGGCCGATCTGCGGGAGTCCGGGGCGATCGAGCAGGACGCGGACGTGGTAATGTTCGTGTACCGCGAGGAGGCGTATCGGAAAGACGGCGACATGCTCGACGCGAAGGGTGAGTCGCTCGAGGGACGGGCCGAGCTGATCGTCGGCAAGCAGCGGAACGGTCCGACGGGCACTATCAGGCTTTACTTCCACAAGACGTATACGCTGTTCGAATCGCTCGCGCCGCGGGGGTCAGGGAACTGAAATCACGGACTGCCTTCTTCTGTCGCGAGTGTGGCGGCGAGTCACTTCGCTGGGAGGGCC
>JAENXO010000503.1 GCA_016649455.1 Gemmatimonadota bacterium
GTGGACGTTCAGGACGCCTTCCGGCTGCATTACCCGGCGTTGTACCGATTTTCCCTGCGGTTTACGGGGGATTCGGACGCCGCCGAAGACCTGGCCCAGGAGGCGTTCGTCCGTCTCCTCGACCGGGATCTGCCGGACGGTGAGATTCGGCCCTGGCTGTTCGTGGTGGCTGGTAATCTGGCTCGTGACCGGGCCCGGAAGCAGAAGCGACGGCGGCGACTGCTGGAGGAGCATCCACCTTCGCCCAACGTTCCGGAATTGCCGGAACGAGCCGCCGAGCGGGCCGAGCGCATCGAGATCGTGCGCGGCGTGCTGGCGACGTTGTCGGACCGGGACCGGACGATCCTGCTGATGCGCGAGGAAGGTCTCCGGTACAGCGAGATCGCGGAAGCGATCGGCGTGAAGCAAACATCTGTCGGCGCCCTGATTGCACGGGCGCTTCGCAGGTTCTCAGCCGCATGGGCGGCACAGGATGGCACCGATGGATCATCGGACTGACGGCGAACTGCAGGCCTATCTCGACGCGGAGCTACCCCGCGACGAGGCGACGGGCGTGGCGGAGCACCTGATGGTCTGCACCGATTGCCGCGTACGGCTGGGAGAGTTGCGCATGGCCGGCGAGGATTTCCGCCAGGCCTTGGGCGATCTCGACACGCAGCTCGCTCGTCCCGCCCCGGCGGCAGTGCTCCCGCCGCGACTCTGGCAGGAGCGGAACGCGGGTGCCCGGCGCACCGGTTTCGGGCGTCGTGCCCTGTCTCGCGCGGCCATCCTGCTCCTCGTCGCGGCCGGCGCGGCTGCGGCGGTCGTGCCAGGCTCTCCGCTTCGCGAGCTGATCGAGCGTCTTTCGTCAGAGCGCGCGGAACCGGCAATGGTAAAAGTTCCTGCGCGTCCCGCGGACCAGTCTGAACCCCCTGCTCCCGGCATCGGGTCGATAACGGTAGCGCCCGTGGAGGGCCGCGTGTCGGTGAGCGTCCGTCAATTCGCGGCTGGTTCGACGATCCGGGTTCGATTAGGATCCGGTCCCGATGTACGCGCGAGGCTCCTTTCCGGGCTGAACGAAGCCCGGTTCTCGGTCGGTCCGGGCAGCCTGTTCGTGATCGGAACGGGGAATTCGACCGTCGGCGAAATCCTCATCGAGTTGCCTCGCGGGCTGAATTTTGCCACCGTTGATGTTGATGGGAAGCGGACGCTGGTCGCGTCACCGGACGGTTTGCGTCGTCCCGGGGACCCGAGCGGCGTTCCAGAAGATGAAGTGGTGTTGCGGGTGGGCGGCTGATCGGCCGGAGGATGTGACTCCGTTCGTCCCCGCTGACCCACCGGCGGAGGGGACGGAATGGTGGCCGGATTCTGGATCCTGGCAGGGCTCGCGCTGCAGGCCGGACCTGGGTCCGCACCCGGGACGGTCAGGGGCGTGGTCCGCGACGCTACCGATGGAAGGCCTCTCCCCAACGCCCTCGTCACCCTGATCCGTGACGACCGTTCCACGATCACCAACCGTGACGGGGTCTACCTGTTTCGGGATGTCACCCCCGGGGAGCGCCGTGTGCGTGCCTCGCGGATCGACTTCCAGCCGCTCGAAGTGAGTCTCGATCTGCCGGACGGAAGCACTCTGGAGGTCGATTTTCTCCTGACGCTTCGCCCGGTGGAAATGCCGGCGGTGGAGGCGCGGGCATCCCCGCTCTATCACTCCGATACACTGGTATCCGAGCCGGAACCAGTTCCGGTCGGCACGGCGGTGGTGCGTGTACTGGACGCGACGCCAGGTGTGGCGGAAGCAGGCCTGGCTGCGGCGGCCAACGTGATGCTCGGACCGGATCCCCCGGCCCCGGACAACGTGCTGTTCGTGCGTGGCGCCGGGGCGGCCCTGGACTTCGTTCTGCTGGATGGTGCTCCGGTCCAGGCGCCGTTCCATCTCGGTGGCCTGATCCAGCCCAGCGTCGCACCGAGCGTTACGCATGCCGCTCGGCTACAGGGTGGAGTGTCGCCACGGTGGGACGGCGGGCTGTCCGACGTGCTGCTGCTCGAGAGCCGGCCCGGATTCGGTTCGCCGGCACACGCGATGCTGTACATAGACATGCTGTCGGCTGGCGGTCTCGCCGAGGGGGGATCACCGGGGCGGGCCTCGTGGCTGGTGTCGCTCCGAAGTCTGCACGGCGAGGGGGCAGAGCCGTTCATCGAAGGCGGATTTCCCCAGGCGTACGCCGACGGGCTGGTCCGTCTCGACGTGAATGTGTCTGA
>JAENXO010000168.1 GCA_016649455.1 Gemmatimonadota bacterium
TATCCGGGATTCGTGTGGGCGGCATGGGCGTTCGGGTCCATCGCTTCGGGCCTGCTGCTGGCCGCGATTGGAACCTTCGTCTCCCTGCGCTCCAAGACGGTGCGGGCGGCTCACCAGGCGATGATGATCCCGCTGTTCATCATCATCTTCGGTGGGTCCTTTGGAATCCCGCTGCTATTTCGAATGCTGTCGCCCGAGACGCAGAAGGTGCTGCTGGATCGGATCGAAACGTTGAGCGCAGTCTCGGTGGTGCTGGCGGCGGTCGCGGTGCTGCTCCTGATCGACCTGGTTCTGCTGGCGATCGGCCTTCGCCGGTTCCGTCGCGATCGACTGATCTCAAACTAGCCCGGACAGGACCCCGGACTCAGCCCGCCAGCGCGGCGTGGAGTGCCGCGGCGACCCGCTCCTGCGTCGTATCGTCGATCTCGGGCCAGATCGGAATGCTCAATACCTCGCCGGCGGCCCGTTCGGCAACCGGAAGCTGCAGGTCTTGGTACTTCGACTCGTGGACCGGTAGCCGGTGGATAGGAATCGGGTAGTAGATCATCGTGCCGATTCCTGCTGCGTCGAGTCGCTCGCGAACCACGTCCCGTCGACCGTCGGTGATGCGGATCGTGTACTGGTGGAACACGTGCCCCGGAGTCACTTGCGGAGCCACGACTCCGGGCAGTCCCGCCAGCATTTCAGCATACCTGGCAGCTGCCTCTCGTCTGCCTTCGTTCGCCGCATCAATTCGTCCGAGCTTGACGCGCAGCAGGGCTGCCTGCAAGGCGTCGAGGCGCGAGTTGTATCCAAGCATTTCGTTGTTATAGCGGCTGCGCTCGCCGTGATTGCGCAGCATTCGAGCCGTTTCGGCGACGGCTTCGTCATCTGTCGTCAGCAGCCCGCCGTCACCGACCCCACCCAGGTTCTTGGTCGGGTAGAACGAAAACGCCCCCGCATCGGCGAGCCGACTGAAGTCATCCATGTCAGCCGGACGCCCGAACAGGTGTACCGGCAGCAGGGCCCGGGTCCGGTCGCTTACCAAAGATTCCACGGATCGCGGGTCGAGGTTGAAACTGTCCGGCTGAATGTCGGCGAATACCGGTGTCGCGCCGATCAGCGAAACAGCTTCGGCTGTCGCGAAGAAGCTGAACGGGCTCGTGATTACTTCATCGCCGGGGCCGATACCAAGCGCGCGAAGGCCGATCACCAGGGCGTCCGTGCCCGAATTCAGACCGACGGCGTGTTCCACTCCGAGGAAGTCGGCGGCTTCTCGCTCGAAAGCTGCCACCTCCGGACCGAGAACGAACTGGCCCGAGCGGAGAACTCTGAGGGCGGCTTCGCTCAGCGGTCCCTACAGGGCATCGAGTTCAGGCGTGAGATCGAGCGGGGGAATGCGGTCGGGGTTGGCTTGCACGTCGGGTCTCCGGGTGGCGAGTTCAGCCGCCGAGCGGCCAGATCACAGGAATCAGCACCAGCGCGAGCAACAGCAGGATGATCTGGAGTGGAAGGCCGACGCGAGTGAAGTCGGTGAACTTGTACCCACCCGGTCCGTAGACCATGAGATTCGTCTGGTAGCCGATCGGTGTCGAGAATGCGAACGATGCCGCGACCGTGGCGGCGATGAGAAACGGTCGCGCGTCGAGGCCCAGGTGTGACGCCGCCGCCAGGGCAATCGGGAACATGAGTGCGATCGCGGCAGTGTTGGATACGAATTCGGTAAGGATCATCGAGGCGATGAGCACGCCTCCCAATACGCCGGTGGGACCAAGTCCGCTGCCCGCGGCAACGATCCCCTCGGCCAGAAGACCAGCGGCTCCGCTGGACTCGAGGGCCTGAGCGATTCCGAGCGCCGCCCCGATCGTAATGAGCACCGACCAGTCTACCGAACGCTTGGCTTCACCCGGCGTCAGACAGCGAAATGCAACCATCAGAATGGCCCCGGCCATGGCCGAGATCGCGATCGGGAACACTCGCAGTGAAGCCGTGATTACCACGAATGCGAGCACTGCGACAGCGGCGACCAGCTGCTCGTGTCGAGGTGGCTCGCTCTCCTCCACCTTGCTGACGAGGTAGAAGTCCATCGAATCGCGAAAGGCGCGGGTGAACCCCGGCGCGGCCTCCAGAAGCAAGGTATCGCCGGGACGGAGAACAATGTCACCGATGCGCGAATCGATCCGCTCACCGTGTCGGTGGACCGCAATGACGGCCGAGTTGTATCGCCCACGGAAGTTCGCGTCGCGAACGCTCGTGCCCACCAGCGGCGACCCGGGCGACACGACCGCCTCATGCAGTTCCATTCCACCTGGCCTGTCCTGTCGACTTTCTTCCGCGACCGGCTCGAGTCCGCGGAATCGCCGCAGGTCGACGATCGTCTCCAGTACTCCTGCGAACGTCAGCCTGTCTTCCGGAAACAGTCGTACCTCCGGCCCGACAGGAGCGATCGATCCCGTCTCACGCTCTATCCGGACCAGGAACAGGCCGGGCAGCCGGCGAAGCCCCGCCTGCTCGACAGTCTTCCCCGTGAGCACAGATGGCTCCATGATCTCGAATTCGGCCGTGTAGCGCCTGAGGTCGCCATCGAGGTCTCGGACCGGGACTCGCTCCGTCAGCAGGCGTGGCGATACAAAGACCAGGTACACCAGTCCGATCGCGGCCGCAGGCAGACCGATCTGCGCCAGCTCGAAGAAGCCGAGCCCCGCCAATCCATGTGACTTGAGCAGACCGTCGCTAACCAGGTTGGTGGAAGTCCCGATAATCGTGCAGACCCCTCCGAGCATCGAGGCGTACGAGGCGGGGATCAAGAGCCTGGACGGAGAAATCCTGGTTCGCCGCGACCAGGAGCCCACTGCGGGCATTGCCATGGCGACCACGGGAGTGTTGTTGACGAACGCAGAAACTGCCGCAGTGGCGATCGTGATTCGCGTGAGAGCAGGCGTCAGGGTCTCGACTCCCCGAAACAGACGCTCCGATACGACTTCCAGCGCACCGGTGGCGCGAAGTCCCGCTGCCACGATGAACAGCGCGGCGATGGTAGCGAGAGCGGGGTTGGAGAATCCGCTGAACGCGGCTTCCACCTCGATTACACCGGCACCCATCAGCACGACGAGCGCCGCGCCGAGCACGACGTCGGGGCTGACCGTGTCCCTCGCAATGAAGATCACGGTCACGCCCACGACGAGAAGGGTGAAGCCTGCCGCGAGGGTCATGATCGGCCCATGTTGGATCGGCTCCCGGTCGAAGCTGGTACGTTCAGCTTCGGTAGGCGTTCATCAGTTCATCGGCGACCTCGGCCCGTGTGAACTCCGCCGGCGGCCGCTCGCCACGACTCAGCATTTCTCGCACCTTCGTCCCCGACAGGAAGATCCTCTCTTCAGGCTTTGCCGGTGACGTCTTCGCCGTGCCCATTGCGTCAGTGACGGTGCAGTAGAACGCGTGCTCGAACTTCAATGGCTGGATGCCGAGCTCGTCCGTGTCGATTTCGTCAAAGATGCGCTGCGCATCGTACGTCCCGTAATAATCTCCCACTCCTGCGTGATCACGGCCGACTATGAAGTGGGTACACCCGTAGTTCCGCCTCATGATCGAGTGGTGAATCGCCTCCCGTGGACCCGCATAGCGCATCGCGGCAGGCAGCACCGAGAGAAAGGTCCGTCCAGGGGGGAAATACCGGTCAAGCAGCACCTTATAGCACCTCATCCGGACATCGGCCGGGATGTCGTCCGCCTTCGTCTCACCGACGAGCGGATGGACGAGCAGTCCGTCGACGATCTCGAGGGCACACTTCTGGATGTACTCATGCGCCCGGTGGATCGGATTGCGTGTCTGGAACGCCACGACCGTTTGCCAGCCCTGCTCCGCGAAGGCGGCGCGCGTTTCAGCAGGGGTCAGATTTTCTTCCGGAAAACCCGAGATGTCCTTCGAGTAGCAGTACTCGACCGGGCCGGCGACGCAGCGCGCTCCCAGTCGATTGATCATCGCTACTCCGGGGTGCTCGAGATCGGGGGTGCCAAATACCTCCGTGGCCTCCCGCTCGAGGTCCCGATCGAAGATCTCGGATACCGTAATGACTCCCGCGATCTCTCCGTCCGGTGCGACCAGGGCAGCCCGATCGCCGGGCGCGAGCGACTCGGCCTCGCCGTGCGATGCTGTGAGAACGATCGGGATCGCCCACGGACGTCCGTCCGGGAGTTTCATCGACTCCACCACGCTCGTCCACGCGGCAATGTCCATGAAACCTTCGAGCGGCGAAAGCGCGCCGACTGAAATCAGAAAGAGATCACTCAGCGTGGGACCTTCCAGCACGATGCTAGGGAGTGATTCGGCTTCCGCCCGCAACGCGTCGGCTTCGGCACCGGTCACGGTCCTGTCTACCAGCGTGCCACCATATGGTGTGAGACTCATGTTTGATCAGTCCTGTGTATAGGTTCAGACCTTATTACTCGCTCGGAACATACCCGCGGTCGACAAGCGCCTCGATCAGGCGGTCGACGCAGGCCGTTACGTCTTCAATAGATGTGTCGAGGGTGATCTCCGGAGACAGAGGCTCCTCGTACGGCGCACTTATGCCTGTGAATTCGGGGATCTCTCCGGCCCGGGCCTTCTTGTACAGGCCTTTCGGATCCCGTTCCTCGCATACGTCGAGCGGCGCTTCGACGAAAACCTCGATGAAGTCCGTGTCCCGGTCCATGAGCTTCCGGACCCGGTCGCGGTCTTCCCGATAGGGTGAAATGAACGCGGTGAGAGCGATCGTCCCCGCATCGGCGAACAGCTTCGCGACCTCTCCGATCCTCCTGATATTCTCCGTGCGGGCCTCGGGAGAGAACCCGAGATCACCGTTCAATCCATGTCGGATGTTGTCTCCATCCAACACGTACGATGAGATTCCACGCTCGAACAGACGCCAATCCAGTTCGTTCGCCAGGGTGCTCTTTCCACTGCCAGACAGCCCGGTAAACCAGACGACGGCTGACGGATGTCCTTGCCGTGCCTCGCGATCTGCTCGCAAGACGTGGTTTTCGTGCCAGTAGACGTTCGAAGACTTGCTCAAGTCACATCTCCAGTTTCTCGTTCATATCCGTCAGATTGCCGGGAGCGCGGAGCGCACGGACCGTGCCCGTCGAGCCCGGCCCGATATCGTCCCGGTGTCAGGATTTGCGTCCCAAGATAGGCGCGGCGATTTCATGTACCATGGTACGAAGGGAACTCCACACTCCCGATCGGGCGGCGAATATTCCATGCTGTTGACGCGGGTCCGCCTTGCCGTAAGTCAACGGATCGGCTCCGCAGTCAGTCATCTGTCCACCGGCTCCCCGGAGAACGGCTTCCGGAGCGCAGGTATCCCACTCCTTCAGGAACGCGACCGGGTGCACATACACGTCTGCTTCGTCTTCGGCAATCCGGGCGCACTTCACCCCGACGGAACCGCACAGCACCGTCTGCGATTCCGATAACCGGGCCTCCAGTTCCGCCAATAGCGGATCGGGATGCGACCGCGAACGGATCAGCCGCACAGCGCCAATCGGTTCCGGTCCCAGTCGCAGGCGCGTCGGCTCCCCGATCTGAGCATCCTCACTGTCGAGCACGACGGGTACGGTCCAGGCGCCGCCCTCCGTCCAGCCGAGGTACAGGATTCCCGGATCCGGCTGGAAAACTGCCCCGACCGCGGCGCGTCCGGAAACGGAAAGCCCCACCATGACGGAGAACTCTCCATTCTGTGCAATGAACTCCTTCGTCCCGTCGAGCGGATCAGCGACCCACAGCCGCTCATGGCCTGATTCCAGAAGGACGCCTTTGTCGAGTGGGGGAGATTCCTCGCTCAGAATCGGGTCGCCGGGAGCGCGCCCGGCAAGCACCTTGAGTATCGCCCGGTTTGCCGCGTGGTCCGCTTCGGTCACCGGATCGTTCACGCCCTTGTCCGCGATCGACAGGCCTTCGCTCCGGTAGTGCTTCATCGCGGCCTGGCCGCCGCGGACGGCTGCGCGGGCCGCGGTCTCGAGGTCTTCAGCAACGTCGCTGGGGACCGTATCCGACAGTGAAGCCTCCATCACGTCTTCACCCTCCAGAACAGAATCGGACCGGCGAACAGGAAAACCACATTTGCCAGCCAGGCTGCGGCCA
>JAENXO010000338.1 GCA_016649455.1 Gemmatimonadota bacterium
ACTGACCAGTGACGGGTCGCGAACGATCATCAACGGGACCTTCGACTGGGTGTACGAAGAGGAGTTCGACTGCAGGGATGGTTTCCGCTGGAGCCCGGACGGGCGGTGGATCGCGTACTGGCAGCTGGACGCCGAGGGGATCCGCGAGTTCGACATGATCAACAACACGGACTCCCTGTACTCCTACACGATCCCGGTCCAGTACCCCAAGGCCGGTGAGATGAATTCCGCTGCGCATGTGGGCGTCGTGCCCGCCACGGGCGGAGAGACGCGCTTCTTCGACGTTCCGGGCGACCCGCGCGACAACTACATCCCGCGCATGGAGTGGGCCGGTACCTCGGACGCGATCGTGATCCAGCGAATGAACCGGCTGCAGAACACGAACACGGTCATGCTGGGCGATGTGGCTACTGGCGCGATGACCCCGATTCGTTCGGAACAGGACGCAGCGTGGGTGAACACGATGGACGAGTGGGAGTGGATGGACCGGGCCCAGTCGTTCATCTGGACCAGCGAGACGACCGGCTATCGTCACGTCTACAGGGTGAGTCGGGACGGAAAGGCAATGCAGCCGATCACGTTCGGCGGTTGGGACGTGATCAGCATTCAGCTCGTGGACACCGAGAACGGCTGGCTGTGGTTCCTGGCCTCTCCGACCAACGCGACTCAGCGTTTCCTGTACCGGGCGCGACTTGACGGCAGCAATCCCGCCGAGCGCGTGACGCCTTCCGGTCAGCCCGGAGTGCACAACTACACGATGTCACCGAACGGCCAGTGGGCGTTCCATACCTGGTCCCGGTTCGGCGTTCCGCCGATCACCGAACTGGTCAGCTTTCCGGATCATCAGACGGTTCGGACGCTGGTCGACAATGCCGCGCTCAACGCCACCGTGGCGGCGTTGAACAGGGGTGAATCCGAATTTTTCACGGTCAACGTGAACGGCGTCGAGCTGGACGGCTGGATGATGAAGCCGCTCGACATCGTCCCGGGACGGAAGTATCCGATGCTCGTGTACGGTTACACGGGCCCGGCCGGCACGACCGTCACCGACTCCTGGGGCGGCTTCAACTACCTGTGGCACCTGATGCTCACGCAGAAGGGCTACATCGTCGCCTCGATCGACAACCGCGGGACTCCTTCGCCCAAGGGCCGTCAGTTCCGCAAGGTGATCTACCGGCAGACCGGACAGATCGCTTCCGCCGACCAGTCCGCCGCGGTCCGGGCGCTGCTGGCAGAGCGCAGCTATATCGATCCCGCGCGTATCGGTGCCTGGGGCTGGAGCGGCGGTGGCGTCTACACGCTGAACCAGCTGTTCCGCTACCCGGATCTGTATAGCCTGGGCATGGCCGTGGCTCCCGTGACCCACGAGAAGTACTACGACACGATCTACACGGAACGGTACATGGGACTGCCCGACGAGAATGCGGCCGGGTACGAGCAGTCGGCTCCGATCACGTTCGCGAGCGGCCTGGAGGGCAAACTCCTGATCGTGCACGGGACGGGGGATGACAACGTCCACTTCCAGAACACCGAAGCCGTGGTGAACGAGCTGATCAAGCACAACAAGGCGTTCACCATGATGGCTTATCCGAATCGATCGCATGGGATCTTCGAGGGACCGGGAACCCGGCGGCACCTGCAGGAGCTGCTGACCCGCTACCTGATCGAGAACATGCCTCCGGGCGGACGGTGAGCCGGTTGAACTGATCTGACTCCGGTCGGATAGCGAAAGGCCCGGTCGGAAGCAGTTCCGGCCGGGCCTTCGTGCGTGGGTATGCGGTGCGGATCGGGGGCAGGGGCCTGTTCCGCCTAGCCCCCTCCGCCCGCCTCCACCTGATCGACCACCGCCCGCACCTGCCCCGTGATCGGGGCCGACGGGTGGGTGGCCTCCAGCCGGTCGGCGATCTCTTTCAGACCGGGCAGATCCTGCCGTCGCGCGTAGTGGTCCGCCAGGGCCGACAGGTAGTCGAGACTGTCCGGTTCGAGCTCGAGCGCCCCGCGAAACGCCACCTCCGCCTCGTCCAGCCGGCCGAGCTGCTGCTCGGCGAGAGCGAGGTTGAAAAACACGCGTGAACGGCCGGGCATCAGCTCCGACGCCCGGCGCAGGAGGTCTGCCGCCTCCTCCACCCGTCCGGCTTCGGCGCTGAGCAGCGCGAGACTGTAGACGGCCTCCCCGAACTCGGGATCGAACTCCAGGACCTCGCGCACCAGCTGCTCCGCCTCGTCGTTCCGGCCCTGTGCGTTCAGCAGCACCGCGAGGTTCATCTTCGCCGGCAGGAACTCGGCGTCGATCCCTACCGCGGAACGGTAGTACGCTTCGGCCACCGCCACGTCGCCGAGCGCCACGTGCAGGTTGCCGAGGTTGTGCCCGGCGAACGCGAAGTCGAGCGAGTACTCCATCGATGAGATGTACTCCGCCAGTACTTCATCCAGGGCCTCGGCCTGGTACGGCTTGAACAGCTCGGGCGGCTGACCCGCGAGCCGGCTCGCCGCCATCCCGCGCACCGCCCGCGTCGCGTCGAACAGCAACGGGGCGAGCAGGTCCACCAGCTCCTGCTGGGACGAAGCGGTCGCGGCCTCCGCGGCGGTGTAGCGGATCAGGGCGTCTTCGTCCTGCAGGGCGAGACGCAGCGTCGCGGTGGTGGAATCGCCGGGATAGCTCCGCAGCAGCGACAGGGCCGTCGCCCGCACGATCGGCGGATACAACGGATCTCGGGCCAGCAGAACCAGGGCCCCTCCGGCCTCCGGGTCTTCACGACGCGCCGCCGCGAAGGTCGTCCCATAGTGGGAACGTCTTTTCTGCCCGTACCACTCCGTGTAGTGGTCGGCATTCCATTGATCTGTCTCGTCGTCGTGACACCCCGCCTGAGAGCAGGCGTTGGGCGTCCCGAGTTCGAGCGTCAGGTCGGGGCGCGGAATCCGGATGCTGTGATCGGCGCGCCAGTCGACGACCATGTACGGCTGCTGCGGCATGTGGCACTCGATGCAGTACGTCCCCTCGTTCTCCTCCCCGGCCTCGGTCAGCGGCTCATGGAAGTGATGCTCGTACACATCGTAGGTGTCGGCCCGGTGGCACTGGAGGCAGAGCGCGTTCCCTTCCTCGTGCAACTCGAGGCTGTGCACGTCGTGGCAGTCGGCGCAGCGCACGTCATTTCGGAACATCTTGCTCTGGGTGAACGAGGCGTAGACGTACACCTCGTCCAGGATCTGTCCGTCCGGGTGATACAGACCCTCGTCGAGCACGGCCGGGATCTGATGGTCCAGCAGCTCGATGTCCGTATGGTCGTAGTCTCCGAGCTCCGTGCGGCGCGCGTGGCAGGGAGCGCAAAGCTCGACCTGTTGCCGGTTCGTGGTGCCGCTCGTCGGTACCACCAGGCCGTAGTCGTCGATCTGCGGGCGAGCCATCTCCGGGATCTCCGCCCAGGCCACATGCCGCGAACCGGGTCCGTGACAGGCTTCGCAGCTCACGTTGATCTCGGACCAGGTGGTGTTGAAGGTCCCCGTCTGCGGATCGTACCCCTTCTGCAGGTTCGTGGAATGGCACTCGGCGCACATGCCGTTCCAGTTCATCGCGGCTCCGGTCCAATGCAGCC
>JAENXO010000237.1 GCA_016649455.1 Gemmatimonadota bacterium
CAGCCCGTCCTCTCCCCACTCGTATACGCCTGCCGGACACATGTGCTCGTAGAACTGCGTGAGTTCCTCACTGGCTTCGTCGGGCGCGATCAGGTGTGACGGAATGTCATCGCGCGTGGTATTCCCGGAGCGGAACACCGCGTCCACCTTGCTGAACGTATAGCCCCCGTCCGGCGAGAAATCGGCGTCCGGCGTGATCGCCCGTGGCTCTGCCGCGTCCTCTTCTGCTGCGATGCGCGCACCGGGAATGCGGCCGCCCGTCGCTACGGCCAGCACGGACTTCAACGCTCCCGTGGCGAATCCGCCCTTGAACGCCAGCCGCATGTTTCTCCGGCGGTAGAGGTCCTTCGCGACCACGCTGTCACGGATCAACCGGTCGTATTCTCCGAGGGCCGTTGCCGTCGTATCGTCTGCCTTGAGCGCCTGGAACGTGGCCCGGGCGGCGTAGATCCCCGACCACATCGCGTAGTGGACCCCCTTGAGTGACGGAACATCCACCAGCCCGGCCGCGTCTCCGGCGATCAGCAGTCCATCGCCCGACAACCGCTCGGGAATCGACCACCAGCCTCCCTCGGGAATCGTCTTCGCACCCCACTCCAGCATCTCACCGCCCTCCAGGATTCCACGGAACAGCGGATGTCCCTTTGCCCGCTGCAGCAGTTCGTGTACGTCCAGGCCGGTCTGCCGGTAGTCGAGCCCCACGACGAGACCGATCGACACCAGGTCCTCGCCCATCGGATAGATCCACGTGCCGCCGAACGCATCGGAGGGCAGCGGCCAGCCGAGCGTATGGACCACCTGATCGATCGGAGTTCTCACCTTCCACAGCTCCTTTACTCCGAGGGCGTAAATCTGCGGATTCGCCGAGCCGACTCCCATCTCGTCGAGCCAGGCAGCCGTGAGCGGGCCACGACAGCCCTCGCTCAGCACGGTGACCCGGGCGGTAAGGTCCGTGGCCGGCATATAGCCGGAGCCCGGGTTGCCTTCCCTGTCCAGGCCGGCCGGCGTCGTTCGCACGCCGACCACCGAGTCGCCATCCAGCAACAGCGAGTCGGCCGGAAAGCCCGTGAATACGTTCACGCCCAGCTCCTCGGCGCGGTCGCCCAGCCAGCGCACGACCTCGCACAGCGATGCCACCTGGTTACCCTGGTTGTGCATCGGCGGTGGTGTTGGAATCCTCCGCTGACCCTTCTCCGTCAGCATCAGGACCTTTTCCCCGGTCACCGTACCTCGGAATGGAAAATCCGACTCTGGAAGGTCCGGAAACAGCTCGCGAAACGGCTCCGGGTTGATCACGGCGCCGGACAGGCAGTGTTCGCCGAGTCCGGGTGCCTTCTCCAGCACACCGATCTCCAGGTCGCCGAGCTGCCCCCCCTGTTCCGCATCCAGCCGAACGAGGCGGGCCAGTTCGATCGCCCCCGCGAGCCCGGCCGGGCCACCTCCGACGAACAACACATCCATCGGCACGGCTTCCTCGTCCGGCTCCTCTCGCAGGAGGAAACGCCGGGTCGGGAACGGGGGCTGGGCCCTTAGCGGAACCAGCCTTCCCTGCGAGTCGTTGAACGAATTCACTGGTATTCCTCGTCGGAGCTGCGGTTCGGAATCGGACCTGTCGGAGATACCGCCGACCGTCCCACGTCTTGCGGCACCCTCGCGGGGTCGGTCAAGATGCTCGGCGACCGGACTCGTGTCTACCGTGATCTGACCCCGACCCGGAGAGCAGGACGAATGGCAGCAGGATCGCACACGACCTCAGGCGTGCCGCCGAGACTGGAGTTCTCCCGCGCCTTCGTGGACTTCCTGCACAAGGAGACATCCGGCGGCATCGTCATGCTCGCCGCCACCGCGCTTGCTCTGGTCATCGCCAATTCGTCGATGGGCGGTGCGTACCGCGAATTGTGGGAGACATACGCCGGATTGGTGTTCGGCGACTGGGCGCTGAAGCTGTCGCTCGGCCATTGGATCAACGACGGCCTGATGGCGATCTTCTTCTTCCTGGTCGGGCTGGAGATCAAGCGGGAACTGCTGTTCGGTGAGCTCAACTCGTTCCGCCGCGCCTCGCTCCCGGTGGTGGCCGCGCTCGGCGGTGCGATCATCCCCGCAGCGATCTTCGTCGCACTCAATCGGAGTGGAGCCTACCTGCACGGCTGGGCGATTCCGATGGCGACGGACATCGCGTTCGCCGTGACGATTCTGGCGCTGCTCGGAAGCCGGGCCCCCCTGTGGCTGAAATCGTTCATCACCGCTCTGGCGATCGCCGATGACATCATGGCCGTGCTGGTGATCGCCGTCTTCTATACGTCCGGACTCGACATGGGGGCGCTGATGTGGGCGGCAGTCGTGGTGGGCGGCTTGCTGTTCCTGAATTTGTCCTCCGTCCAGAAGCCGGCGCCTTACGTCTTCCTGGCGGTGCTCCTGTGGTACTTCGTCCTCCTGTCCGGTATTCACGCGACGATCGCGGGCGTGGTGGCCGCGGCATTCGTTCCCGCCTCCCTGCGGAGAACCGGTAAGCAGCCGGAGGCAGTGTACATCTCCCAGTCGATGAAGATCCTGCTGGACTCGATCGAGGAAGTCGCGACGGCCGGTGAAGAGTGGGAGGAGGTCGACGCGAGAGAAGCCGCGCTCGAAGAGATCGTCGAGGACGCCTCCAGTTCCAGCGCGCCGCTGTACCGCCTCGAGCATGCGATTCACCCCTGGTCGGCATTCGTCGTGCTGCCAATCTTCGCGTTCGCCAATGCGGGAGTCGCGATTCCGTTCGCCACGCTGCTCAGTTCACTCACCCACCCGTTGACCCTAGGTGTGGCTCTCGGACTGTTCGTCGGGAAGCAGGTCGGGATCACGGGGTTCGCGTGGCTCGCGATCCGCCTCGGACTGGGTGAGTTGCCCGACGGAGCCCGGTGGCGTCAGATCTGGGGTGGAGCGCTGCTGGCTGGAATCGGGTTCACGATGTCGATCTTCATCGCGTCTCTCGCGTTCACGGATTATGCGGTGCTCGACAATGCCAAGATCGGGATCATCGTCGGATCCCTCGCCTCGGCGATCGCGGGAATTATCGTGCTTCGGACCGGACCGGCTGTGTCCAAAGATGAGTACTGAAGCGACCTCAAGAGGAGTCGCGGAATGGATGGCGGCGTGAACGGGACCGAAAGACCGGGACTCGGCCTCCGGCTCGGCAGTGGACTGATCTGGGCCGTGTGGCTGGTATTCGTCGCGCTGTGGACGCCGGTCGTCGGCCTGGTCTACATCTTCACGGCCTGGTGGGACCGCCGCCGCTTCTGGGCCGGAAGCACGTTCAGACTCGGAGCGAAGATCCTCATCGCCCTCAATCCCTGGTGGACCTGCCGAACCGAGGGCTCGCTTCCGGGCGGTGATCTCGAACCGTTCGTCGGGATCAGCAACCACGAATCGCTCGCCGACATCATCATCATCGGCACCCTGCCGTTCGAAATGAAGTGGATGTCGAAGGCCTCGATCTTCCGCATTCCCTTCCTGGGCTGGATGATGCGCATGGCGGGCGACATTCCGGTCGATCGAGGCGAGGTCCACAGCCGGGCCAACGCGTTCGAAAAGACGGTCAAGTGGATCGAGCGTGGGGCCTCGGTGATGATCTTCCCGGAAGGGACCCGCTCGAGAACGAGCGAGATGCTCCCGTTCAGAAACGGAGCCTTTCGGCTCGCGGTTCAGACCAGGCGCCCCATCCAGCCGATTGCCGTGTCCGGAGCCCGGGACGCGATCCGCAAAGGCTCAATGCTGTTCGGACGGGCCGACGTCGTAGTGCGGGTGCTGGAGCCGATCCCGGTCGACGGAGTCGAGGGGACCGGAACGCTGGCAGCCACGGAGCTCCGGGATCTCGCTCGGGCCCGGATCGAGGCGGCGAGAGACAGGCCTGAGATCGCTGAGGCCAGCTGACTACCGTGAGCCCAGAATCTCCCGCACAGCATCTACCGGAAGCGCTTCCACCCGGCGGCCGCGGAATCCGGTGACGGAAGTCGCGCGAAACAGCGAATTCAGAATCGCCTGCTCCGTCGCCTGCTGCACCGCCACGAACAGGGCCGTGGCAACTCCCCCGTCCAGACTCGGAGGCGGATCGCGATCCGTGGTGAACGCGATCGCGTAGTCGCCCGAACCGTGGGAGAAGGCAGCTCCCGTGCGCGCCAGCCCGCCGAACGAACGAAACGCCAGGCGTTCGAGACTCCGCACGTCGAGCGGGGCGTCGGTAGCCACGACGATCATGATCGATCCGCCTCCCGCTGCATCCGACGGTTCCCGCTCCCTTCCCTCAGCCAGGATCCGGCCCACCGGCACTCCGTCCACTACCAGCGACCCGCCGAAGTTGGTCTGGACGAGAACTCCGACCGTGTATCCGCCGTACCTTTCGGGTACGACACGGGAGGCCGTCCCGATGCCTCCCTTGAAGCCGAGGGCGGTCGTTCCCGTACCGGCCCCCACGCTTCCCTCCTCCACCGGTCCGCCCGTCGCCGCGCGGAGCGCCGCTCGCACCTCCGCCTCGCCGACCGGCCGCGATCGAATGTCGCTCAACGAGCCGTCGTTCGTCTCTCCGACGACGGGATTGATCGAACCGACGTCTTCGTATCCCGGCGTCGCCAGCAGCGTGTCCACGAGCGCGTCCGCCACGCGCCACACGTTGAGGGTGCCCGTGAGCAGGATCGGCGTCTCGATCACGCCCAGTTCCCCGACCTGGGTCGAACCGATGAGCTTCCCAAAACCGTTCCCCACGACGATCGCCGCCCGCACGGGTTCAGCGAACAGGTCGCCTTCATGTGGCAGAATCGCGGTAACACCGGTGCGAATGGAGTCGCCGAGAATCAGCGTGAGGTGTCCGACGCGGACGCCCCCGACATCGGTGATCGCGTCGTGCGTTCCCGCCGGAAACGACCCGATGTGGATTCCCAGGTCGGTTGCCCTGGGACGCTGCGCCCCGGACAC
>JAENXO010000546.1 GCA_016649455.1 Gemmatimonadota bacterium
CGCTGATATCGATGTGCCGGCTGATCTCCGATGGCACACGAGTGATCCAGCGGACGAGGTACTCGGCCGCCCCGACCATCCCCATTGGTGACGCCCGGGAGATCCGGCCGGTCCCGTTGTCCTGGTTGAAGGCGGCCTGGAGACCTTCGATCACCTCCGGGTGATCCCGGACGAACGACCGGGATCCGTTGAGCCCCTGTTCTTCGCTCGCCCACAGGCCGACGAGGATCGACCGCTTCGGACTCGGATAGGTGCTCTTCAGGATCCGCATCGCCTCGAGCATCGTCACCGAGCCCGTGCCGTTGTCCGTCGCACCCGATGATCCGTCCCACGAGTCGAAGTGCGCCGACAGTACGACGTACTCATCGGGCAGCTCGGTTCCCCGGATCACTCCGATCACATTCGCCACGGGAACCGGGTCCGTCATGCTGGCCTGAGCATCCGCGCGCAGTCTCGGGCCCTGTCCCTGCATGGCCAGCCGGGTTACGAGCCCGTAGTCCTCGCAGGACAGGTCCAGTGCGGGGATCGTCTTCGTGGCGGCGCCGAACCTCGTGTTCAACGCGAAGATGCGGCGTGTTCCCCAGCCCCCGGACCAGTCGGACCACAGGATCCCGAGTGCCCCGGCGCCTTCGATCGCGGCCAGCAGATCGGCCGGCTCGTAGCCGGTCGCCTGAATCTGTTCCTGCCAGGCGCTGCCCGACTCCCGACGCTCTTCGCGCACGGCATCCGCAGCTCCATCGACGCCAAACTCCTCGAAGCTCTCGACGGGTCGGCAACTCGGCTGGGGCTCGGCGAGCGCCACGAAGTTCCCGCGCACCGATGGCAGCCAGGTCTCGAATGCGGCGCGACCGTTCAGCGCCGGGATCACTACGACTCCGCCTCCCACCGGGCCGTCCGATCCGGGACTCCACGCCATCAGGGTCGCATCGAGCGTCCGGACCCTGGGGGCGATCAGGTCGACGTGTGTCGTGCCGCGCTCCCAGCCCTTCCAGGTGCCGTACGGTTCGATTCGGGCCTCGACGCCCCAGCGTTCGAGCAGCGCGACCGCCCACTCGTTCGCCCGGTCCACGTCGGGCGTGCCGTTCAGGCGCGGACCGATGGAGTCCAGGAGCGCCTGGCCGATCTCCCAGGCCTCGGAGGAATCCATTCCCTCGGCCCAGATCGCGCTGAGCGTCGGGTCATCCACGGCAAGCGTCTGGGCGACGACCGGGCCCGACGTCGGAACGAAGAACCCGAACAGCAGAACGGCGGCGAGACTACGGGTGCGGGCAGAGATCATTGCAGGATTCTCGCGGTGCAGAAGGTCATTTGACAGGTGATCTCGTGGATCGCCCACGGACAGCGGAACCGGGTCAGAATAGGTGCGGGACCGGGGTTCGGCCAGTCATTACCGACTGCCGGAAGCCGGCACAGGTTGCGCTCGGCGGCTCGACCGTGCAGGCATAAGCGTCATGAATACGAAACCGACGATCCGAACCGCACTCGTACCGTTCCTCGTTCTCATCATTTTCCCGTGGATCACGGGCTGCGATGGCGGTGCCGGCCGACACGACGTCGTGATCCGTGGGGGCACCGTGTACGATGGGCTGGGCGGCGCTCCCATCGTCGCCGACGTGGCGATCGACGATGACACGGTGTCGGCTATCGGTCCGGCGGGCACCCTGTCCGGCAGCACCGAGATCGATGCCGAAGGCCTCGCCGTGTCCCCCGGCTTCGTGAACGTGCTCAGCTGGGCGACCGAATCTCTGCTGGTGGATGGCCGGGGCCAGAGCGACATCAGGCAAGGCGTCACCCTGGAGGTGATGGGAGAAGGCACGTCGATGGGGCCGCTGACGGAGCGGATGAGGGAAAACCGACTCGCCCGGCAGGACGACCTCAAGTACGACATCCCGTGGACCACGTTCGGTGAGTACATGGAGCACCTGGAGGCGCGGGGCGTGTCTCCGAACGTGGCCTCGTTCGTAGGGGCAACGACGGTCCGGATATACGAGATCGGCTAC
>JAENXO010000412.1 GCA_016649455.1 Gemmatimonadota bacterium
GCTGCGGGCGCTTCCAGTTCTCCGGGTCCATCGACTCCGACGTTCTCCGTCCCGGTTCCGGTTCCGACTCCCGTCGTGACTCGCTCTCCGCAGGGCTCCTACCTGCGTCTCAACATCCAGGCGACGGGTCGCATTCGCGCCCGGTTTCTCGGCCGGGAGCAGATGCTGTTCCCGTATTTCCGCATCATCAACGCGCTCGATCGCAATGACGCTCTGTTCTACCAGTCCGATGGTGATCCCGCCCTCGAGCCACGTGCGGTCGGCTCGATTCCGATCCTGCCGGTGCTCGGGATCGAGTGGCGGATCTAGCGACCTCAGATCTGAAGCATGTCTGACAGGTCGGAGCCGGCCGCCAGTTCTTCGGGCTCCCGGTCGTGCCTGAACAGGCGCGCGCCGCCGCGACCTTCGAGTCGCACCGCCGGGCCAGCGACTCGCAGCCATGCCCCCTCGCGCAGTCCGATCACGGGTTCCGGGTTCTGCACGTGGAATTCCTGGATCCGGGTCTGTCTCGTTTCTCCCATGTGGGTCGAGCCAGGGTCCGGGTCGAGGTAGTGGGGGTTCAGATTGAACGGGACGAGTCCGAGAGCATCGAATGAAGGCGTGTGCACGATCGGCATGTCGTTGGTGGTCCCGATCGTAAGTCCCGCGACGTTCGAGCCGGCGCTCGAGCCCATGTAGGGCATCCCCTCCTCGACGCGGCTCCGGATCAGGGGAAGCAGGTCCTGGCGATACAACTCGCGCAACAGCAGGAACGTGTTGCCGCCGCCGATGAACAGGCCTGCGGTCTCCCCGACCGCCAGGGCGGGCTCCGGCCAAGTGTGGATCCCCTCCACCCCGAGACCGATCGTGGCGAACTGCCGTGCCACCCGATCGGTGTATTCGTCGTATGACATTCCCCCGGGACTCGCATACGGAACGAACACGACGCTCGCGCACCCCTGGAAATGATCGGCGATCTCCTGCGCGCAGTACTCCAGGAAGCCGCTTCCGTGCACCGTGGATGTGCTGAGGAGGAGGATTCGGCGCGCGTCGTTCATGATCTGTCTCTCCTGGGGCGGCGAAGTCTCCCGCTCCTCGCCGCTTGCGTCGGGTGGGGCGGGTCCGTCTGTTTGATCGCCATGCAGGATATGGCCTTCAACCCACACGATGCCACCGAGCTCGCGGCGGCCTTTCTCCAGGCGGGGATCACGTTCGGCCTCGTCACGGTCTGCCTGTATCTCTACGCGCGTTATCACAAGGCGTACTTCGTCCTCTGGGCCCTCGCGTGGTTCCTGTACGCGATTCGACTCGGCGCGATCATCAGCTTCCTGGTCAGCGAGCACTGGGGCTGGCTGTACTGGCACCAGGTGTTGACGGGGTGGACCGCACTCGCGTTCCTGTGGGCCGCGCTGGTGTTCAGCGAACAGGTGGTATGGAGGGACCGATACTGGATCCTCGTGGTCTTTCCGCCACTGTGGTCGTACATAGCGATCTACCGGCTGGACGAGTTCTTCCTCGCGGCGGGTCCGGCCGTCCTGTTCCTCAGCATTGCCACGTTCTGGACGGGCGTCGTTCTGTGGCGGCACCATCGGAGGCTCGGCTCACTTCCGGCCGCCATCACCGCGGTCGCGTTCTTCCTGTGGAGCCTCCACCACCTCGACTATCCGTTCCTTCGGGCGCGGGGAGCCTGGAATCCCTGGGGCTACTATCTCGATATCGTGTTCGAACTGGCGATCGGCGCCGGAATCCTGCTCCTGGTGCTGGAGGACCAGTACCGTGGACTGTCCGTGCTGTCAGGGCTTTCCGGCGATCTGCAGGGCGGGGCGGGGGAAGATGAGGTGCTGGATGCGCTGCTTACCAGGCTCCTGACTCTGCCCGCCGTGCTCGGGGCCGCCATGTACGGATTCCGCTCTGGAACCTTCCTGCGCGGAGCCGGGGTGTGCGAAGACTGGATGGGCGAAGATCCGGCGGGCTCCGCCGAAGTCGCGATCGCCCGCGTCGTGGAGTCGGGAGAGCCGGAAGTGCTCAGAGGCTGGCCGGGGTCTGCCGGCGATCCCGGACATGCATATACAGCCGCACTCCCTATTTTTAGGGGCGATTCCATTCAGGGAGCCTTGCTCGTCGTCGGGAGCTCGCGCGATCCGTTCGCGGTCCTGGACACGCCGTTTCTGCTGGCGCTCGGGCACCAGGTTGGTGCCGCGCTGGCCAACGCCGACATGTATCAGAAGCTGGAGGACCGGAAGGCGGAACTGGAGCGACTCGCCACACGCATGGTTCATCACCAGGAAGAAGAGCGGCGCCGGCTGTCGCGAGAGCTGCATGATGAAAGCGCCCAGGTATTCGCGGCGGTCAAACTCCAGCTCGGCATGGCCCGCGAGACCGCGGCGGTGGAGCAACGTCCGGTGCTCGATCGGGCGATGGACCTGGTCGGTTCCGGGATCCGGAGCATTCGAGCCGTAGCCCGGAATCTCAGGCCGTCGCTGCTGGACGACCTCGGACTGCTGCCTGCCCTCAGGGCACTGGGGGGCGACTTCGCCGGGAAAATGGGAATCCCGGTAACGATCAACGCCCCGGAAGCGATACCGGCCCTGTCTGCTGCAGCCGAACTGGCCCTGTTCCGGGCCCTGCAGGAGGCACTGTCGAACGTGGCGCGACATTCCGAGGCATCGGCTGTCGAGGTTGACCTGTCGTATGATGGAGCCGGGTTGACACTCACCGTACGTGATGACGGCCAGGGGCCGCCAGAAGTCGATTTCGACACGCTCGCGGACGGGCGGATGGGTCTGGCCGGGATGCGCGAGAGGGCGCTGGCCCTGGGTGGATCAGTCGAGCTCGAGGCCCGAGTACAGGAAGGGACGCTGCTCCGGGTTCGGATCCCGGTGCCCGATTCGGATTATCGTTCCGGTTCCGAACCCGACGGTTCACCAGGCGGAGTCGATCAACAGGAGACGATTGGATGAGCGAGA
>JAENXO010000139.1 GCA_016649455.1 Gemmatimonadota bacterium
AGATAGGTGAGCGGGTCCGAACTCGGAACCCCGGGAAACAGGCCGGACAGAGCCCGGGTCAGAGCCAGGGACGCCAGAACGCCCACCGTCAGGCCGAGAGCGGCCAGCGCCACCCCGCGCCGGACCACGCGGGCGAGGATTTGGGGTCGCCCGGCGCCGAACGCCATCATCACACCGATCTCCCTCGTTCGCTGTCGGGCGATGGCCGACACGACGCCGTAGAGTCCGATTCCCGCCAGCAGCAGGGCCATGGCGGCGAAGATACCTAGCAGAATCGAGACGAAGCGCATCGCGGCCGTTGAGTCACGTACATAGCTTTCCATCGTCCGAATCCCGGACAGTGGCAGATCCGAATCGAATCCGGCGACGGCTTCCCGGATCGGGCCCGCCAGCTTCTTCGGCTCTTCGCTGCCTCGTACCACCATCGTCATCGAGAAGAAGGCGTTCTGGGCGCTGTACGGAAAGTACAGGGTCTCCCGCCCACCAGACTCCGGGCCTTCAGACACGATGGCATCCACGACGCCGACAACCTTCCATTCCTGGACCGGTCCCCCCAACGTCATGGCTTCCACCACTCGCCCGATCGGATCCTCACCGGGCCACGAGCGTGCGGCCAGAGTTCGATCCACCACTACGACCTGGCGGGACTTTTTCTCGTCCTCCGCGGTCAGCAGACGACCGGCCAGGAGTCTCGCGCCGAACGCATCGAAGAAACCTGGAGTTACAAACCGGTAGTCGGCTTCTCCGGCACGGGAAGCGCCGTCCGCATCGAGTGGTACCTGGTAGGGCGATGTCCAGAACTGTCCGCCGAGCGGCAGCACCTGAGTCGAGCCGACCGCCTTCACGCCCGGTAGAGCCGCCACTCTCTTCTCGATTTCAGCCAGAGCAGACGCGCGTTCGTCCACATCGTCATACGGGACCTGCGGAAGCGAGACCCGGTACGTGAGAACGCCTTGCGGCTCGAATCCGAGGTCGACGGCCTCCAGCGAACGCATGCTGCGATACATGAGACCGGCGCCGACCAGCAGCACCATCGCCAGCGCCACCTCCGCGACCACGATCGTGTGCCGCAGACGTCTCTGCCCCGGGTTGGAGGCGCAGGCGCCTCGATCCTTGAGACTGGAGTTCAGGTCCGGGCGCGAGGCGTTGATCGCCGGAATAATCCCGAATACCGCAGCGGCCACGACGGTGGCGGCTGCGGTGAACAGCAGGACCGGTCCGTCGATCGGTACGGTCTCGAGCCTCGGAAGGCCGGCCGGCCGGAGAGCGAGCAGCAGATCGATCGCCCAGCGGGCAAGCAACAGTCCTGCGAGACCTCCGATCACGGCCAGCAACGCCGCCTCGGTAAGGAACTGACGGACGATGCGACGGCGCCCGCCACCCACCGCGGCTCGGATCGAGATCTCCCGTTCCCTCGCCGCGGCCTGGACGAGCAGCAGATTCGCCGTATTCGCACAGGCGATGAGCAGTACGAGCAGCACGGCTCCGAACAGCGCGAGGAGCACGGGCCGGACGTGGGCCACGATGTCGGCGTGCATCGGTTTCACATCCACCGAGATGTCGCCGGTCTGGTGATATTCGAAGTTCTTCCGCTGCCACTCACTGACGATTGCCGCCTGCTCACGAGCCTCGGCGAGCGTCGCTCCAGGCGCGAGGCGTGCCAGGACCCGGCGATTCGCATTCGGGCTGCTCCGTCCGATCACTGAATACGGGATCAGGTCGGCGGTCCACATGTCGATCGACGTCGGGATTCCCGCGTTCGCCGGCATCAGGAGCCGGAATTCCTCGGGCATCACACCGATCACACGGCTTGGAGCTCCGTTCAGCACGATCTTCTGGCCGATCACATCCGGGTCCGAGCCAAACCTGCGCTTCCAGAGGCCGTGACTGAGAACCACGGAAGACATCATTCCGTCGTCCGGGATGGCGCCATCCGGTGCGACATGACTTTCGGATGCTTCACCGGTGGTCGCGAGCTTCTTCTCATCGACGAGCTTTTTCTTGTCGACGAGTTCTTCCTCGGCCGGGCGACGCTTCAACTCAGCGGCCCCGCTGGCATGCTTCTCGTCCTCGTTGGCTGGTGGGACCATCTTCTCGCTGTGGCCACTCTTTCCGCCTCGACCTTCGAAACCGTCGATCGGAAGGAAGGCGCGCCCCAGCTCCGCTTCGACTCCCAGGACGTCGAAAAAATTCGAAGACACGGAGGCGACGCGCACGACTTCGGGTGGCCCACCGCCAGTCAGGTTGAATTCGAAAGTCCTGTCCGTAGCAGCAACCGCTGACAGGGCTGGCATCCGCTCACGAAAATCAATCACGTCGGCAGGCGGAAGCGGGGCGTCCGCCCAGCCCATGCTCCCGATGTGGTGCCGCAGGAGAACCAGCCGATCGGGCTCCGCGTACGGCAATGGTCGCAGCAGAACGGAGTTGATGACGCTGAACACGGCCGTGTTCGCGCCGATGCCGATGGCAAGCGTCAGGATCGCGACGGCGAAGAAGCCGGGGTGCTTGAGAAGAAACCGCATCCCGAATCGGACATCCTGGACCAATCGTGTCATTCCCGCCCCCGCTCGCCGTTCCTGGAGCCGCCTTCGCGTACGAGGCTCCGCTCGCGGGTAAGAAGGGCACGGGTCGTGCCACGCAGCCGCGTGCGCGGAACTCTCGCCAATCGAAGACGTTGCGTCAAATCAGCGGCCTGGACGCGGACCGTGGACGTGTCCGATTCTGGAACTCCGTGTCACGCAACCGGACGGATCAGACGGTCTCGCGCAGCGGCGCCGAAATGTCGCCCGGAATCGCATCGGCCAGTCGCTCGAATGTCGGGTAGGCGACTTCGATTGCTGAGCGATGGTCACCTGCGTGAAACGCGACGCGTTCGGATTCCCTGAGTTCCTCGTCGACGAACGTCAACTGGCCATACAGCTTTCCGATCGGCGGCATGGCGCCCATATCACAGTCCGGAAATAGCCTGGCCAGCTCTCCCTCCGTTGCCAGCTGAGCCGTCTCCGCCCCGGTCATCGCCCGGAGCTTGTCGAGGTCCAATCGGCGCGTGGCCGGAATCGCGCAGATCGCCGGGCGGCCGTCCAGCAGTACCTCGACGGTCTTGGCCCATTGCCGGCCCGGAACGTGGCTGGCCGCGGCCTCTTCCTGCGCGGTGAATGCAATGGGATGATCGATGATCTCGTACTCGACTCCCTGCTCTTCCAGGTATTGTTCGATTCTCGCGGCGATTGTCATTCTCTGCCTCCTTCCGTTGCCTGCCCCACGCGGACCGCGGCGGGCGAGTTCTTGCGCGCCGAAATCCGCTCGAGTGCCTTTCCCGCTGCAACCGGTGCCGTGTCTTCCGCCACTCGCTCCTCGAGAGCCGCGAGGACCGGCCTCAACTCGACCCTCAGACTCGCACAATAATGATCGTGCAGCACGTGGTGCGCGGCCTGTCGGAACCACAACGAGCCCGAGTGGCGGGTGATCCCCTCGAGCAGCGGAGCAAGGCCATCACACTTGAGCGCAATCAACGCCTCGGCGGCGAGCCACCTCACACCGAATTCGGTATCGTCGAGCGCTTCGACCAGGGCTGATGCCGCGAGCGGACTCGCGAGGTAGAGGAGTGCTTCAGCAGCCTCAGTCCGCATGATCGGGTTCTCGTCGGCCAGCGCCTGCACGAGCAGGATGACGGCGCGATCTCCCTGGCGCACCAGGCACCGGCGCGCCCGCTTTCGTGCCAGTCCTTCCTCACTTGCCAGCATCCCGACGAGTGCTGTCACGTCGTCATCGCAAAGTTGCAGATCCGGGGTCATCGCTGCGGAGCCGTGTGTCATGCTTCCTCCGCTGGACCGGACACCGCCGGGAGGGAGCGGCGATTCGTCCACTTGATTCGAGCATTCCGTGCACATACGGTATGGTCCGAAATCTACGGTCGGAGGGTGAGCGGCGCACCCTTCAGGAGACCGTCCGGGGCGCCGTCGATGGAGTCAATCTGAGATGCAAGAGTTCGACGTAGGAACCATTGTCAACCAGTCGATAGACGTGCTGGCGAGCTGGGGCCTCAAGGTACTGGGCGCGATCGCCGTTCTCGTCATCGGTCGCATGATCGCCAGCTGGGGACGCAAGATCACGCGCCGGAGCCTGGAACGCGCCGGAATCGATGACACCGTGATCCCGTTTGCCTCCAGGCTCGTCTACTTCCTCATCATGGCCTTTGTGCTGCTCGCGGTACTCGGATTGTTCGGGATCCCGACAACGTCGGTCGTCGCAGTCCTGGGAGCGGCCTCTCTGGCTGTCGGTCTCGCCCTCCAGGGGACCCTGACCAACTTCGCGGCCGGGGTCATGCTGCTGATATTCAGACCGTTCGAGGTCGACGACTACATCGAGGTTTCAGGGCATGCGGGGACGGTAAAGGCGATCGGGGTTTTCGCTACCACGCTCAACACGGTCGACAACGTCCAGATCACGATTCCCAACGGCAAGGTGTACGGCGAGGCGATCAAGAATTTCTCCGCCAATGAGATCCGGCGGGTCGACCTCGTCGCGAGCGTCGCCTATGGCGATGATCTGCAGGTCGCGAGGGACACGCTCATGGGAATCCTCGAGGCGGACGAAAGAGTCCTCGAAGATCCGGCTCCGACTGTAGCGGTCAGCGAGCTGGGCGCGTCATCGGTCGACTTCGTCGTCCGGCCCTGGTGCCGATCTGAGGACTACTGGGACGTACGCTTCGATATGACCCGCCGGATGAAGGAGTCACTGGAAGATGCGGGTTGCTCGATTCCGTTCCCCCAGCAGGATATGCACGTCATCCACGTGCCGGACGGACTGAAAGACAAGCTGTCCGCCTCCTGAACCGGACCGGAGGAGTTTCGCGATACGACGAGCCTGAGTATAGTTTCCCGGTTGTCCGGAGCGACCATCTTTCCGAGGAGTCAGGATATGGCGAAGCACAACTTTCTTGTCGAGAAGTACCAGATCACTCTCGGTGATCATTCGTCCACGTGGGGCGGTGTCACGGTGACCGCTCGCGGGATCGTCGCATGTTTCGGTGAGCACCTGCGCGTGCTGTTCTATTTCCTGCCCGCAGGCGCCGCGATTCCCGATGCGATGTGGAACGAGGATGCGAGAGTCGCCGTCACCTTCCTGCCGATCTCGGACATGGCGCCGTTCGTCGACGTGCTCCGTAACGAAAAGCCGATCTACGGCAACATCGATACGGAAGCGCCAGGCGAGAGCTACATCAGCACGCTCCACGAGCCCGTTGGTGAAGAGGAGAAGCGGGGCTGGCGCCGCTGATCTGAGCTCCGGACGCCGCCGGCTCCCTTTCCGGGGATCCGGTCGGGGAACGAGAACGGCCCGATCCCCCCGCAGCGGGGATCGGGCCGTTCGTCTGATCGGAATCGTGCAGTGGATCGGCAGCCGGAACAACCCGGATGCCGCTTACTCCTTCCGCATCGTCGCCCGCGAACCGAGGTCCACCCCGTTCCTGAACGACCCTCCGAACAGGCTCAGTACGGGTCCGACGAGAATGAAATCGTAATGACTGAACACTGAGACCGAGATCGCGTCCCCCGTATTGGCCGCGCCGAGAGCCACTACCGTTCCATCCGCCTGGTTGGCTACGAAGTGTAGCGAGTCCACGGCGACATTGTTGCTCGACAGATAGTACCTGACGATTGAGTCCACAGCGGCGGAGTCGAACGGCGATTGCACGACCGCCACCCGTGCGCCCTCCCGGGCTCCATTCACCAGACTCTGCTTGATGCCGTAGGCTCGAGCGAACTCGAAAATGCCGACCAGGATGAGGAGCAGGAGGGGCAGGGCCAGGGCGAGCTCCACCAATGCCTGACCGGAGTCCTGGCGCAAGCTTCCGCGGACTCCTGGCGCTACACCTCGCCACAATCGAAATTGCTTCACGACGACACCGTTCCTTCCTCGGATCTCAAATGTCCCGGACCGCACGACGACCTCAAACCTAGGATCATCTGCTCAACTCGCCAACTACTCGTGTGCGTCCCTGCCTCGCCGAAATGAAACATTTGTACCGCAGCAACGAAAATTTGCTCCGTACTGCCAGGCAGTCGCCGGGTAACCTCGCCTGCTGCCGCGCCTGACTCGCCATCCTGTCTCCCTGTTGAGTCGGGCCTTCCCTGCGATGGATTCGCAGATGCCATTCTCGTGCCGCAATACCCAGCAACACCCTAAGAGACTACGCCGATTGCGGTTGAAGCCCAAATTCGGTAATCGAGGCCTACCGTGGGCTCGGCGGCACCTTGGCGAACCGCAGATACTGACGCGATCCGCTGATTTCACATCTCACCGTCCCAACGGTCCAACCGAAGATCGACCTTGCCCGCGGCGCCAAGACCGATTCCCTCCTTCTCGAGGCGGAATCGCTGCTCCTCGGCGGCGCCGGGGTCTCGCAGGCTGATCGCGCCGGCGGCATTGACCACGCGATGCCAGGGCAGCCGGTGTCCAGCGCGCAACGCAGCAAGGGCGTAGCCCACCTGGCGCGCCCCACCGGGAATGCCCGCGAGCCCGGCGACCTGGCCGTAGGTCGCTACCCGCCCGCGCGGAATCCGGGCAACGACCGCATAGATCCGAGCGTATGAGCTTCCCGCCGCCGGATCCGGCGTCATCCGCGATCAGCTCGTCGGAACCGGCGTGGCCGTCGAGGGTCTCGTGTCTGCCCGCAGACGCCGCGAAACCGCCTCCACCTCGCCGAACGCTCGCAGGATATTCCCGTTGGCCAGCTTTCCGAGGTCCTCTTCCGACCACCCTCGGCTCAGCAGTTCGGCGAACAGGTTCGGATACGAGGATACGTCATCAAGGCCGACGGGAGGAGTGCCCATTCCATCGTAGTCGCCGCCGATTCCCACGTGGTCGATACCGGCGACGTCTCTCACGTGTTCGATGTGGTTCGCCACGTCGGCCAGCGTGGCAACTGGCGGAAGGTTCTCCTTCTGGTACG